>CABSMD010000013.1 GCA_902478725.1 uncultured Clostridia bacterium | reverse complement strand
GTCCAATGCTGTCGTGTAGCCGACGATGTTCCAGACCCTGTTGTTTCAAAAGCACGGCAGGTATTATAAGGACACTCTGGATCAGACCGCCTTTGACGAGGAGCCTGCCAAGGAGGCGTTTGCTGAGCTGGTGGGATACTATACCAAATACGACTTCCCTTTAACATTTGATTTTTATAATCGTTTCCGCACCGGTGAGATGCCGCTTGCCATCCAGGCATATACGCAGTTTAACATGCTGTCCGCCGCGGCGCCTGAGATCCAGGGGCTGTGGGGCATGGCACCGATTCCGGGCACTCTGCAGGAGGACGGTACGATCGACCGTTCGGGCGCGGCGACCATGACCGCGAGCATTATGTTTGACAAGGGTAAGGACAACAGCGATGGCTGGGAATTCATGAAATGGTGGTCAAGCGCAGATGTGCAGGCGATGTATGGCCTGGAGCTGGAATCTCTGATGGGGCCGTCCGCCCGTTACGCGACTGCGAATATTGAGGCGTTTGGGAAACTCCCGTGGAGCTCGGAGGAATACGACAGCCTGATGGCGCAATGGGGAGAGGTCAAGGCGGTGCCGGAGGTGCCGGGGAGCTATTATACCCCGCGCGGCCTGCAAAACGCCTTCCGCACGGCGGTGTTCGATTTTGAAAACCCCTATGAGACCTTATTCAAGGAAAATAAGGATATCAACGAAGAAATAGATCGTAAGCTCAATGAATTTGGGTTGAAAGAGACAGGGGGGAGTGAATAAAGATGGCAACGGAAAACATACCGGCGGTAAAAACATCTACTATAAAAGGCGCGAAAACCGCAAATGGAAATGAGCCGGTTTACCATAAGCCCTCCCTGTGGAAGCAGGTCAAGACGAACAAGGTAAGCTACCTGATGATGTCGCCGTATCTGATCCTGTTTACCCTGTTCACCATCGTACCGATCTTAGCGTCGCTGTTTTTAAGCTTCACCTATTTTAACATGCTCGAAATGCCGGAGTGGAGGGGATTGATCAACTACCAGCACCTGCTGCTTGACGACGAGGTATTCTGGATTGCGGTCAAAAACACCCTGATCTTTGCGTTTCTAACCGGGCCGCTCAGCTATGTGCTCTGCTTCATCTTTGCCTGGTTCATCAACGACCTGCCCAAGAAGCTGCGCACCTTTATGACGCTGGTATTTTATGCGCCGTCGATCTCCAGCTCAATCTACTTTATTTGGTCGTTCATCTTCAGCGGGGATATCTACGGCATGGTCAACGGCTTTTTGATCAAGCTGGGAATCATCCATGAGCCGATCCTGTGGCTGCAAAATCCGACCTTTAACATGCCGATCATCATCGTGATTCAGCTTTGGCTGAGTTTGGGGGTCAGCTTCCTGTCCTTTATCGCGGGCTTTCAGACCATTGACCGTTCGCTGTATGAGGCGGGCGCGATCGACGGGGTCAGGAACCGTTTTCAGGAGTTGTTTTACATCACCATCCCGGCCATGAAGCCGCAGATGCTGTTCGGCGCCGTCATGCAGATCGCCTTAAGCTTTGCTGTCGGTCCTGTCCCGCAGGCGTTAGGTGGTTTTCCAAGTACAAATTATTCGCTGCATACGGTTATCACGCACATCTACGACTATGGCTCGGTGCGCTTTGAGATGGGGTATGCCTCGGCCATCGCGTTTTTGCTGGCTGTGGTCATGATTGTGGTCAAGAATGTGATCACCAAGGCGCTTAGCACCGACTGATATTCTTCATTGAGGTGAGGGAATGAAAGAACAAAAAAAGAAAAGGATCAATCGCTCGTGGTATGGGGACACCACCATCTTTATCGTTCTGGCGTTGCTGGGTGCCTTCATGGCACTGCCGCTGATTTACTCCATTGTGCAGGCATTCAAGCCGTTGGAGGAGATTTATCTGTTCCCGCCGCGCTTCTTTGTCAACAACCCGACGCTGTCAAACTTCACACAGCTTTCGCAGGTGGCGAACAACCTTTGGGTGCCGTTCAGCCGGTACCTGTTCAACAGCCTGTTTGTCAGCATCGTGGTCACGGTGGGGCATGTGATCGTTGCGTCGATGTGTGCGTACCCGTTGGCAAAGCATAAGTTTCCGGGCCGTAACAGCATCTTCCAGATCATTACCATGGCGCTGGTTTTCTCAGGCGGCACGCTGGCCCTGCCGCAGTATATCGTCATGGCGAAGCTGGGGATGATCAATACCTATTGGGCGCTGATTCTGCCGGGTATCGCCACATCGTTGGGGCTGTTTTTGATGAGGCAGTTCATGCTGCAAATCCATGATTCCCTGCTGGAATCGGCGCGGATCGATGGGGCGAGCGAATTTCGCATCTTTTGGTCGATCGTGATGCCGGCGGTCAAGCCGGCTTGGCTTACTTTGGCGCTGTTTGCCTTCCAGGCCATCTGGAACAACAACGGGGCGATGTTCATTTATACCGAGGAGTATAAGATGCTGCCGATGGCGCTGCAGCAGATACAGGCGGGCGGGATCGCGCGTATGGGCATCAGTTCGGCCGCCGCCTTGATCCTGATGGTGCCGCCGATTTTGACCTTTATCATAACCCAGAGCAACGTCATCGAGACGATGACGCAGTCGGGGATGAAAGACTAAATCAACAGGGTGTTGGATAGGGGGCTGCGATGAAGAGGGTATTGATTTTTATATTGCTGCTTGCGTTGCTGGCGCTGCCTTTGACGGCGTCGGCGGAGAATACATATAAAACCTACTTTTACGATGTCTGGGACGATCCGATCGCCTCGCCGGACGGGTATGACGTGGAACGGACGCTGAGTGGGAAGACATTGGGAATCGGTGATTTTTCGATGCCGCAGGATCTGTTCGTCTACCAGGGGCGGGTGTACCTGTTGGATTCGGGCAATCAGCGGATCATTGTGCTGGATCAAAACTACCAGGTAGTGGATCAGATCAGGGAGTTTCGCCGCGGGGAAGAGACGGTTCTGATGCACAACGAGGCGTCGGGCCTGTTTATCAAGGACGACCTGCTCTATCTTGCCGATACCAAAAACGAACGGATTCTGGTTTCCGACCTGCATGGGAATATCCAAAAGGAGTATACCCGGCCCGAGACCGACCTGATCTCCGATACTGCCGGGTTCAAACCGAAAAAGGTACTGCTCGATTCGAGCGATATCATCTATGTGCTCTGTGAGGGTGTGAACGTCGGCGCAGTCATGCTCGATACCGACAATACCTTTTTGGGGTTCTACGGCGCGAACCGGATCAGCACCACCATGGAGCTTCTCTCTGAGATGTTCTGGCGTGCCATTTCCACTAAGGAACAGCAGGCGCAGATGAAAAAATACCATCCGGTGGAGTATAACAGCTTTGCCATTGACGAAAACGATTTTGTCTATACGGTGACATTATTTAATGAAGGAACAGCCGAAATCAAAAAGCTCAACCCTATGGGAAATAATATTTTTGATGAGGAATTGACGTTTGGCGATCTGAAATCCGGCCCGGAGATCGGCTACACCGAGTTTGTGGATATCTGTGTGAGCGACAAGGGCTATATCACGGCGGTGGCCCGTAACAGCGGAAAGATATTCCAGTACGACCGCGACGGGTATACGCTGATGATCTTTGGCGGGGTCGGCGACCAAAGCGGCACCTATGGGATTGTTTCGGCCATCGAGGTGTTCAACGAAGACCTTCTGGTGCTGGATTCGTCCAAAAATACGGTGACGGTGTTACGCCCGACCCATTATACCGAGCTTTTGCACAACGCGCTGGACTTGTATGAAAAGGGGCTGTATGAGGAATCGGTTCAGCCGTGGCAGGAGGTACTGCGTTTAAACAGCAACATGCAGTTTGCCTATTCGGCCATCGCCAAGTCTCAGGTTTTATTGGGCGACTATAAGGGCGCGATGGAAAATTACCGGATCGCCTACGATATGGAGGGGTATTCCGAGGCCAAGACCTACCGCCGCCAAGAGCTTTTGCGGGAGCATTTCGCGGCCGTTGCCATTGGATTTATCCTGCTGTGCGTGGCGCTGTATGTTTTAGTTAAAATCCGGGAGAAAAAGAAGAGGGGGAGGCAGACGTGAAAACAAGCTACAAGGATATGAGCAAGCTGGTATATCCCTTTTACATCATCCTGCACCCGATCGACGGGTTCAATGAGATGAAGTTCAACAAAAAAGGGTCGCTTGCTATTGCCAATACGATCGTCATCGTCTGGTTTTTCGCGGAGATCTGCCGTCGGCAGCTGACTGACTTTGCCTTTAATCCATTCCGTCCGGATAAGTTCAATGTATTTTACGTTATGCTGTTGACCTTTATCATATTCTTTATTGCCGTGGTAGCAAACTGGTGCTTCTGTACCCTACTTGACGGGAAGGGGAAGTTCGCCGACATCTGGGTCGCGGGTTCTTACGCGCTGTTGCCGATGATCATCGGGATTATCCTCTATACAGTGCTGAGTAAGTTTATGGTGCTCGACGAGGGGGTTTTTCTGACCTATCTGGTGTGGATTGCCAACCTGTGGTCGGCGTGGCTGGTTGTGGTAGCGCTGGAGGTCACTCATGAATATACCCTCAAAAAGACCCTGTTTTCCATCTTTTTGACCGTTTTGGGGATGCTGATTATCCTGTTTCTAGCGATTCTGATTTTCAGCCTGTACAGTCAGGTGGTCACCTTTGTCAGGAGTATTTACAATGAATTGCTCTATCGGATTTAAACTGAGGCAACGGAGGGTTGAGATGAAAAAGATCATATGTATCCTGATCGCCGCGCTGCTGGTCGGCGTATGCGTTCCGGCCGCCGCCATGCCGCCGGTAGACGGTTCTTTCACGCTGGTTGCGCAAAACGATCGGCTGGGCCTGTATGCCAACCGGGAGAATGGCGAGATTGCGCTGTATGTGAAGGACGGCGGCTATACCTGGTATTCTAATCCTGTGGATAAAGACTCGGATACGCGCGCTATGGCGGATATGAAAGACCTGCTGTACTCGCAGTTGCAGATTTCTTATAAGGACGCCTCCAAAAACACTCTGACGGTCAATTCCCATGCTTCCTCGACCGTCAAAAGCTCTGTGAATCAAACGAGCGTAACCTTTACATACACCTTTGGGAATCTGGGAATTGTGCTTTCGTTGCGGCATACGCTCGAGAAGGACCATTTGAAAACGGAGCTGCTGTTTGACAAAACCGACGATTTGGGGGATATCGAGTTGATGAGTGCGGGCGTGATGCCCTTTTTCGGGGCGGGCGGAACGCAGGAGGAGGGCTATCTGTTCATTCCGGATGGATCCGGCGCCCTGATCCGCTTTAATAATAACAGAACCAGCGCCCGGGATTATGAGGAGGATGTGTACGGTTCTGACCCGTCTCTGACACGGTATTCCGAAAATTCCACCAAGCAGCGGATTACCCTGCCGGTTTTCGGGGTCAAGAAGGGTGATCACGCCTTTTTGGCGGTGATCGGGCAGGGACAGGCGGCCGCTTCGGTCAGAGCCTCGGTCAGTGGCCGGTCGACGGATTACAATACCGTCTTTTCCAAAGTCAAATATTAATACGAAGAGTCTCTGATGACCGACCGAACGGATTATGTCTACCAGGTCGTTTCCGGCCGTACGGTGTTTGAGCCGTATGAGGTGCGGTATTATCCCTTACCCGGCGCGCAGGCGGATTATTCGGGAATGGCGCGCCGTTACCAGCAGTATCTGGAAGAGGAGAAGGGGCTGACCCGTCAGGCGGACGCGAAGCAGTATCTGTATTTGGAACTGCTTGGCGGGGTCATCAAGGATGAAAATATCCTCGGCGTTCCGGTCAAATCTTTTGTTCCCATGACCACCTTTTCCCAGGCGGAGGAGATTTTAGAGGCCGTGCAGGGGCGCGGCATGAAAGATGTCATCGTCAAATACGACGGCTGGACCAAAAACGGGGAGAGGGGCAAGATTCCAACCAAAATCAAGTATGAAAAGAAACTGGGCGGCGAGAAGGATTTTCGGGAATTGGCGGCCTTTGCGCAGGAAAATGGCATTGGCCTGTACCCAAACGCCGACCTGTTAAACCTATACAAAGCGGGGGACGGGCTTTCCAAATTTTCCGATACCGCAAAATCGATCAACCAGTCCGCGGTGTATCAGTTCCGTTATGATCTAGCGCTTAAATTCAGTATAACCGACAGCCGGTGGCAGCTTTTAAAGCCGGGCGGCCTGCCCAAGGTTGCGGGCCGGTTTGCGCAAAGTTATCAAAAAACCGGTCTTTCGTCCGTGTCGTTGGACTCGCTGGGCAGTCTGGTCTATTCGGATTTCAGAAAGGAAAACGGCTCTACCCGTACACAGGCAATGGAGAAATCGGTTGAGGCACTGGGGACAATACGGGAAACCGCCGGTCAAATCCTGCTTGCCAATGCGAACGCCTACGCCCTGCCGTATGCCAGGCACAACATTGCGGTGCCTTATAGCTCCAGCAAATTTGATATTGCGGATGAGGAGGTTCCGTTTGTGCAGATGGTGCTGCACGGCTATACAAACCATTCCCTGCCATTTGCTAATTTTGGTAGAGACGAGACCGAGATCCTGCTCCAGGCAGTCGAAACGGGGAGCAATATTGCGTTTTCCTGGTTTTATGAGCCCAATTCTGAGCTGATCGAAACCGAATACAGCTACCTCTACAGTGGCGATTACCGCAACTGGCTGGATACCGCCGAGCGTCTGTACCAAAAGCTCAATGAGGTTCTTCCATTGATTGGGGATAGCCGAGTGCTGTCTCATAACCGGCCCATATCGGGCGTGAGCAGGGTCGCCTACGAAAACGGCACGGTTGTTTATGTCAACTACAACGAAAATGAGGTGTCCTGCGACGGGCATGTGATAGAGGGACGCAACTATGCAATTTTACGGGGGGAATCGCATTGAAAAGACAAGGGAAACGGCACATGACACTGGAGCAGAGGGATGCGTGGACGGGACGGCTGTTTATCCTGCCGTGGATCATTGGGTTTCTCTTCCTGTTTGCAAAGCCCATGATCCAGACGCTGATCTATTCCTTCCAAAACATCCGGTTCGGTTCGACTGGGCTGATCGGGGAGTTCATTGGATTTGAGAATTACCGCTACGCCTTCGCGGGCGATCCGGATTTTATCCGCAACATGTCGACCGCGCTTGTAAATCTCGCCTATGAGGTGCCGATCATTGCGATCTACAGCCTGTTCATTGCGATGATCTTGAACCATAAGTTTAGGGGCCGCCTGGTGGCCCGCGCCATGTTCTTCCTGCCGGTCATCATCGCCACAGGAATCGTAATCCAGATCCTGAAAAATACCGGCATGACCACCACGATGGAGGAGGCGGAGGAGACGGTATACCTCTTCCAGAGCAATGGCTTTGCCCATTACCTGTTCGAGGCGGGGCTCAACGAGAAGCTGGTGATGATGTTCAGCCAGTTCGTCAATCGGATATTCGATATCTCGTGGAAGTCGGGTATCCAGATCCTGCTGTATCTGGCGGGGCTGCAAACGATCCCGCGTTCTTATTATGAGGCGTCCGATATCGAGGGGGCAACCGCGTGGGAATCGTTTTGGAAGATTACCTTCCCGTTGATATCCCCCATATCGGTGGTGGTGATCGTCTATACGGTCATAGATTCGTTTACCTACTTTGAAAACCCGGTAATGAAGATGATAGACCAGTACAAAACCATGCAGGTGCATTACAGTGCGACACTGACCTGGATTTATTTCGTCATCGTGTTCATCATTGTGAGATGTGTATAAGAGACAGTTTCAAAACGGGTGCAGTATATGGAGGATTAGACCAATCAAATGCGCCGGAGGAGATTATATGGACAACATTAACAAAGACAATTACGGATATCTGGAAAAGAAGAATAAATCGAACCGGAGCTATTACCGTTACCACAAGGTGCTGAAGGTGGCGCTGAGCGTCGCGCGAACCCTGTTTCTGATCGGTATGGCTTATGTTCTGCTTTACCCGCTTCTGAATCTGCTTACCATGACTTTCCGTCCGCCGGCGGAGGTGGCCGACCCAAGCGTGGTGTGGATTCCCAAGCATCTGACAATGGACAACATCTTCACGGCCATCAAACAGCTCAAATATTGGGACGCCTTGAAAAATACCCTGATCGTAGCGGGTGGCAGCGCAATCTTCCAGATGATTTTTTGCTCAATGGCGGGCTATGGCTTTGCACGGTTCAACTTTCGGGAAAAAAAGATCCTGTTTGCGCTGGTGATCTTTACTATCATTGTGCCGCCGCAGACCACATCGCTGTCTAACTTTGTGGAATTCCGGTTTTTCAGCTTCTTCGGCCTGACCAAGCTGATCGGCGCAATCACGGGCAGCAAACCTCTTTTGATTAACCTGCTGAACACCCCCTGGACGTTCTATATCCCATCAATCCTGTGCGTGGGGCTGCGGTCGGGGCTGTTTATCTATATCTTCCGCCAATTTTTCCGCAGTATGCCCAAGGATTTGGAGAACGCGGCCAAGATCGACGGCTGTGGGGCATTTAAGGTGTTCGTGCGGGTTATGGCGCCCAACGCGCTGCCGGCGTATCTGACGGTGTTTTTGTTTTCGCTGGTGTGGCATTGGAACGATTATGCGCTGACCAGTCTGTACTACCAGACCAAAAACAAGCCGCTGGCGCTGGCGCTTTCTTCCTTCCAGACGACGTTGCAAAACGTGGGGATCAAGGATTTTACCCAGCAATATGCCATTTTAAATGCGGCCGCTTTTCTGTTTGTACTGCCTTTGCTTCTATTATATATAGTTGCGCAGAGGTACTTTATTGAAAGTGTCAATATGACGGGCATCAAGGGCTAACGCTCTAAAATAAAAAGGAGGTAATAAAGATGAAGAAAAAAATCTTATGTTTGACAATGGTATTACTGCTATCCGTTACCCTGCTGGCAGGCTGCGGCGGCGGGGGCGACAGTGAGGAGCCGCTGGACCTTACGGGACAGACCTTTATCTTCCGCAGCTGGGTTGCGGAGGCTTCCATCCGTGATGAAAGCAACTTTGCTCATTGCTACATGCCGTATCTGGAGGCGATCGAGGAGTTTGAACAGGAGACCGGGGCTACGGTGGAATATGTTTCCGGTAAGGACAAAAATGCCATGATGACCGCGCTCTCCGCCGGGGAGGCATGGGATGTGCTGTTTGATTTCCGTTTCTATGCCGACTATGCCTCAGCGGGACTGCTCGAGCCGCTTGACAACTATTTTGATTTCAGCGACCCGATGTTTACCCCCAAATACTTTGAAGGGCGTAAATTTGAAGATAAGATTTATTCGGTGAATACCCTAAATGCCATGGAGCTGGGCGCGATGAACTACAACGAAACGCTCCTTAAGGAAAAGGGGCTGAAAACGCCGCATGAGCTGATGGCAGAGAACAACTGGACCTGGGATACCTTTTTAGACCTGGCGCAGAAGGTAACCGAGGATACCGACGGTGACGGCGAGATTGACCGTTGGGCGCTGGGTACCTTTAACCTGCAGGAGTTTCTGTTTGCCAGCAACGGCGTCAACCTGATTGATTTTGACGAAGAGGGCAATATTAAGGTCGACATCGACAACAAGAATGTCATGAATGCCCTGCAGTTTGCCAACGATTTATACAACAAATACAACGTGGTTGCGCCAAACGAAGGCCGTGACTTAAGCAACCGGACAGTAGCGTTTTTCAACGATGTGCAGCGTTTCAGCCCGGAATATGTGGCAAACACTACTACAAGCGGCAGTACTGATGTCACAAGAGTCATACCGTATCCAATCGGGCCGGACGCGGATGGGAAATACCGTACCTGGCTCAACGATATTTCGTTCGGAATCCCGGCTGGCTGCAAAAATCCGGAGGCTTCCGCATACCTGATTAAAAAATGTATCCAGAAGATGAATGAGGCGACCAAAAACTATCAGTGGGACGAGCAGGATAAAAAAATCCGGGAAATCTTAGAGGGAAATGCTACCTATGTTACAACCACCGTGCCGGGTGTGAGCACAGCGTTTGGCTTCAGCAGTATCAAAGCCAAGCCGGCTTCTACCGTTTTAGCGGAATGGAAGGATAAGCTCGCGCCGGAGATTGAGAAGTTTAACAAGCAGTATGGTTCCGGGAAATAGAGAGCACGGGATCATGAGAGATGGAATGCCTGGTTAAAAAATCATATGGGATATTCCCATAATTATAAGGAGGGCATTCAGTTGAAAAGAGTCTTTTGTCTGTTGGTTATTCTATCGGCATTGGTAATGATGCTTGCCGGCTGCGGGGGCGGTACGGCAGGCGAAGAACCGTTGGACCTGAATGGCCAAACCCTTGTTTTGCGTAGCTGGGTGACGGAGGAATCCATCCGGGATGAAACAAATTTTGCCCACTGTTATATGCCATACCTTGAGGCGATCGGGGAATTTGAGCAGGAGACCGGGGCGAAGGTGGAGTTTGTCACCGGCAAGGACAAAAATGCCATGATGACGGCATTATCCGCCGGCGAACCGTGGGATGTCATATTTGATTACTGGTTCTATATCGACTATGCGTCAGCGGGCTTGTTAGAGCCATTGGATGAGTATTTTGATTTCAATGACCCGATGTTCACGCCGAAATATTTTGAAGGGCGGACATTTAAAGGCAAGATATATTCTGTAAACACCTTAAACGCAATGGAACTGGGCTCGATGAACTACAATGAAACACTGCTCAGAGAAAAGGGCCTGAAAACGCCGCATGAGCTGATGGCGGAAAACAACTGGACCTGGAACAGCTTTTTGGATCTGGCGCAAAAGGTGACAGAAGACACAAACGGCGACGGCGAGATTGACCGCTGGATGCTCAGCGATTTTCACATGGGTGAGTTTTTGTTAGCCAGCAATGGTGCCGATCTGATTGGTTTTGACGGCAGCGGCAATCTCAAGATAGATGTTGACAACAAGAATGTAATGAACGCCTTGCGGTTTGCAAATGATTTATACGATAAATATAACGTGATTGCCCCGTCCGGCGCTAACCGCGCTGCCCAGTTATTGGATAGGACTGTGGCGGCTATCATTGATGTACAGCGGTTTGACCCGAATGTCAATATTGTATCAGCTACTGATGGCGATGTGATTAAATCCGTGCCTCTTCCGATTGGGCCGGATGCCGGTGGTCAGTACCGCACCTGGCTGAACGATATCTCGTTTGGGATTCCAGCGGGCTGTAAAAATCCGGAGGCTTCCGCTTACCTGATCAAAAAATGTATCCAGAAAATGAATGAAACGGCCAGTAAGTACCAATGGAATGAGCAGGATAAAAAGACTCACGAGATTCTGGAGGGCAATGCGACCTTTGTTACAACTACCATACCGGGTGTGAGTACGATGTATGGTTTCGGTCAAATCAAAAACAAGCCGGCCTCCACCGCTTTGGCGGAATGGAAGGATAAGCTCGTGCCGGAGGTAGAGAAGTTTAACAAGCAGTATGGTTCAGGGAAATAGTAATTGCATAGTAAAAACCATCCCCGCCCCGGCAAGGTCAAGCCTTGCCGGGGCGGACGTTTTCAGCCTGAGCAGAGCGTAGACGGTTCAGCCTGGATTTTTTGAAAATTTTATAAAAATGAAACCGGCCAATATAAATCCGGCCGGTTTCTGCTTATAATTCAATTCGTTGTGTGCCATCCTTTGTGACATAATGGGTTTTGACCCCCATCCTGTCCATCCACATCCGTGTCATTTTGGTGCCGTACATCCGTTCCCTGATAAAGTCCGGTTTTTCTTCATAGAGCCATCCCGGCGCACACCAGAGGCAGGCCTCCGGATTGACCATCATGTACACATCCGAGGAAATACACATATGTCCGTGATGAGCCATCTGTACAAGATCCGCCTTTAGGTTATCCCCCTGTAGGCGAAGCAGCTCATCCCCCGCCTCCGGTCCGAGGTCACCCAAAAACAATACCGTTTTATTCGGGGTTGTGGCCTTGATGACAATCGAACTGTCATTCACTGCGTTGCTTTGGAAAATAGGGTTGAATTGGAACAGGATTTCAAACCTGACCTCATCCACCTCAATGACATCCCCCATCCTGACGACATGACGGATATCGGCAATCATCGGCTCAATGCCGCAAAATTCTGAAATGGTGTGCACTTCGTAGTGCTCATGCTTTGAAATAAATGCAGCCGGCGGGAAATGATAATACACCGCGTCAATTTCTACCTCATCCCTGTGGTTTTTGATGATGTCTATAAAGGCGTCGATGTGGTCGTCGTGTGGGTGGGTCAAAAACCAGGCGCTGACCCTCCGCCCGCCGATGTGCTTCAGCAGCAGTGGAACGTCCTCGGTCCGCCCGCCGTCAATGACGACCGCGTGGTTTTCCTTGGTGATAAACACGAATCCCATCATAAAGGGAGAGGTCTCGGTCAACTGGTATAATTCCGTTTTATTAGGCATACTCATAGGCCCCCTTTCTTGGTATAGTATAGCACAGCAGGAATTGTTTTGCAATAGGGTCCAGATGGCTTGACATCCTATGTTTTTCTGTGTTACACTTATACTATTCGCGGTGCTTTTTATGTAAATTGTTTGGTAAAAAACATGACAGGGGGAGCAAAATGTCAAAAATTGCGGTGGTTGGCTCTGGCTATGTGGGGCTCGTTTCCGGCGCGGTGTTCTCCGATTTTGGACACAACGTTGTATGCGTCGATGTGGATGAAAACAAAATAAATGCCCTAAAAGGCGGTGTAGTTCCGATCTACGAGCCAGGGCTGGATAAAATAATAGAAAACAACGTCAAAGAGGGACGGCTTTCCTTTACGACCGATATCAAGACGGCGGTCGAGGAGAATGATGTACTGTTTATCGCGGTGGGGACCCCGCCAAAGGACGACGGCGGCGCGGATATGAAATATGTGCGGGCGGTGGCACGTTCCATCGCGGAGAACATGAACGGCTATAAGCTGATTGTGGATAAATCCACTGTACCGATCGGTACGGGAGCAAAACTCAAGGATTTTGTACGTTCGATTCTGGACGAACGGGGGGTGGACTTTCCGTTCGATATCGTTTCCAACCCGGAATTTTTGCGCGAAGGGACCGCGATTGCAGATTTCTACCATCCAGACCGCGTGGTAATCGGTGCGGAATCCCAGCAGGCTATTGAAAAAATGCGGGAGATCTACCATTACCTGCGCTATAACGGAATTCCAATGCTGGAGACCGATATTACCACCGCTGAGATGATTAAGTATGCCTCAAATGCGTTTTTAGCGCTTAAGATTACCTATATTAATGAAGTGGCCAATCTGTGCGAGGGGCTCGGGGCGGACGTAGAGGATGTCGCCAGGGCGCTGGGACTGGATCACCGAATCTCACCTTATTTCCTAAATGCCGGGCCGGGGTATGGCGGAAGCTGTTTTCCGAAGGATACCAAGGCGCTGGCTCAGATTGCCCGCAAGCACGGCGAGAACCTTTCGCTGATCGACGCAACGATCGCTGCCAATGAAGTACAGAAGCATCGGATGGCCCGTAAGGTCAAGGAGGCTATGGGTGACCTGGAAGGGAAAACGGTCGCGGTGTTGGGCGTTACCTTTAAGCCGGATACCGATGACATGCGCGAAGCGCCCTCCCTTGTGATTTTGCCGGAACTGGCGGAAGCGGGGGCTGCTATCCGTATCTACGACCCACAAGGGGAAAAAGAGGGCGCGTGGCGGTTTGCTTCGATACAGGATCAGATCGTCTTTTGCGGCGATGCCTATGAAGCGGTGCGGGATGCGGATGCGGTCGTACTCCTGACCGAGTGGGAGGAGTTCCGTTCGCTGGATTTGAAACATGTTTCTTTGCTGATGCGCGGCAATTTCTTTTTTGACCTGCGCAATGTATTCCCCAAAGACGCGATGAAGGGATTTCGGTATTATTCGGTAGGGCGATAGCTTTTGTAAGATTCAATTTTGTTTTGTAAATGTTTACTGTTTTTTATCATCTGCTTGTTTTCCGGTGCCGCTTGGGATATACTGTAGCCAAATTTGGTGATCGGAGGCGGTTATTTTGAAAGGGAAAGAAAGAATCAGCAGGATACTGGCGGGCAAGCCGGTCGATCGTGTCGGTTTGTTTGAACATTTTTGGGGAGATACCCATAAACAGTGGGTGCGAGACGGCAAAATCCGCGAGGATGAATCCTTTGACAGCCATTTTCAGTTCGATATCAGCGAATGCTGGCCGTTTGACATTACCGCCGATCTGGATTTTATCCCTGAGGTTGTTGCGGAGGATGAGGATACCATTACGAAAAAGGACGGCAACGGTGCCATCCTGCGCCGGCATAAAAAGCATGATTCCACGCCGGAGCATGTGGGTTATACCGTAACCGACCGGGCCGGCTGGGAGGAGTTAAAGCCTTTGCTCAAGGCAGAACGGCGGCGGATCAACTTTAAGCAGTACCGCGCTGCCAGGCGGCAGGCGGAGGAAGCCGGACGTTTTTTTGTATGGAGTGGCGTCAATGTGTTTGAATCCATGCATCCGGTCTGCGGGCATGAAAACATGCTGGTCGGCATGGCACTTGATCCGGACTGGATACGGGACATGGCGGACACCTATGCAACGATGGCTGTAACCATGCAGGAGATGCTGTTTGAGGAGGAGGGGTATCCTGACGGCGTTTGGTATTATGAGGACATGGGGTATAAAGGCAGCCCGTTTATGTCACCGGCTATGTACCGGGAGCTGATCCAGCCCTACCATGCCAAAACCATAGCCTTTGCGAAAGCGCACGGATTGCCGGTAATCATGCATTCCTGCGGCTTTGTCGAGCCGTTGCTGCCTGGTATGATCGAAGCGGGGATCGACTGTCTTCAGGCGATCGAAGTGAAGGCGGGAATGGACCTGCTGCGCCTGCACCGTAACTACGGCGACTGCCTCACCCTGATGGGAGGGATTGATGTGCGCGCGCTTTATTCCAATGATACCGCGACGATCGACCGTGAGTTGGAGGCAAAGGTTCCGGTTGTCAAACAGGGTTACGTTTTGCACAGTGACCATTCGATACCGCGTACGGTGCAATATGATACCTATCGTTATTTTGTCCGTCGGGGACTGGAACTGGGACTGTTTTAAAGAAAGCATATCCCTGGATCTGATCTGTTTTTTATATGGCAAACAATAAAATCGACAGGAAAAATATAACATAAAATCGCAGGCGTTTTTATTTTGTATATTTTATACATATTGATCGTACATTAATTGTGCAATATAATTAAATTATGAAAACGTATTACATTTTGTAAAAACCGTATGTTTAGCGAGTTTAAAGAGATTTTTGTTTTTTTGAACAGTTTTCTCGTGTTTACATAAACCATGGAAAAATGTTGACGTTTCAGCTTGCAAAATAAAAAATATTGTTGTACAATAAGGGCTGTCGCGAATCGATGTAACATAATTGTAACATTCCGGTAATTGCTTTGTAATGAACTAGAATCATACGCGGCACATTTTACAGGGACGGGACGGATACCCGGGATGCAAAGAGGTGTTTGAATGGATTCAATCAACAGTAGCAAGCTATACGTGAGTGAGCCTAAAAAAACCAAGACAAGCAGATGCTGTATTGTCGTACCGGATCTCAAGGCAAAAAGCGGATCAAAGAAGAATGCCGGGAATCCGGAAAGAGAATATGGCAGGTGGAAAATTGAATATTATACCGATAAATTGAAGCATAGAATGGTTCAAGGGTTTGACTTTAAAGGTATGATCGAGTCGCTGAACAGCGGATTGGTTTATACTGCCGGCGTATTGGTGATTGCCTGCCTGATCTTCGCTGCCATGTATGGCACAGGGCTGCGGATCGGATATCATGTATATGTTGGAAGCGAGCAGGTCGGAACGGTTTTGGCTGAGGACGATCTGGAGCAGGCGGTGGGTACGGCGCGTGACCGTATTACCGGCTGTCTGGGGGAGGATTACACGTTTGAGCAGCAGCCCTACCTGAAGATGGGGATCGTCAATGTCAAGGATGTTTCAAAGGATCTGCCCTATCAGATCATTGCTACGGTAGGCGAGGTGGAAGACGCTGTTGCTGTCAAGGTTGATGGTGAGGTCATCACCGCCTTTGCGGATGAGAAGATGGCTGAAATGACTGTGAATGGCATCTTACAGCGGTATCAGGAGGACAATCCCGGGGCAAGCGTATCGTTTGCGAGTAATGTGGAGCTGGTCCATGATTATGTGCCCTCCGTACTGGTTAAGGAGCCACAGCAAGCGCTGGAGATTTTAACAGGCTTTAAAGAGGAGCCGGTGGTACACACGATCGCGGAGGACGAGACCTTCTGGAGTATTTCAAAGGATTATAAGGTATCGGTGGATGATATTATAGAAGCCAACCCGGATCTGGTGCCGGAGACCATTAAGCCCGGTATGCAGGTTCATATCACCCGCCCGGCGCCGGTTCTGTCAATCCGGACGGAGCAGGTGGTCGGTTATGAGACGGAGCTGGCGTTTGCGGTAGAGCAGGAGGAAGACGCCGGTCTGTATGAAGGTAAAGTTACGGTGGCCCGTGATGGGCAGCCCGGTAAGAAATGGGTGGAAGCAAAGGTAGTCAAAATCAATGGGGAAGAAGTAGAGAGCCAGGTGCTCAGCGAACAGGTTACCATAGAGCCGGTGGCACAGATCGAGATGGTCGGCACCAAGCCCGTTCCTACCACATCCGGTTCGGGTGAGTTTACCCGGCCGTATTACGGCGCAGTTTCCTCACGGTTCGGTTCCCGCTGGGGCAGATCGCATAAGGGCGTGGATCTGTCTGGCAGGACGGGCGATCCAGTTGCAGCGGCGGACGGCGGTAAAGTGGTTTCTTCTGGCTGGGACAATGGTGGTTACGGATATCTGGTCATCATAGACCATGAAAATGGTTATCAGACCTATTACGCACACTGCAGCGAGCTGCTGGTAAGCGCGGGCGACAGGGTCGCCAAGGGCGATACCATTGCCAAGGTTGGCAGTACCGGCGACAGCACGGGGCCGCATCTGCACTTTGAGGTCCGTGTAAACGGTACGCCGGTGGATCCGATGGGCTACATTAACTGATAATCAGAAACATAAGGCACTGTATCAGGAATTGTTGATTCTATGCAGTGCCTTTTTTACTGAGAAAAAAGATTTGTAATCCCGCGAAAGATTTGGTATAATGTAAAAATAGAGAAATTGCCTATGTTATGGTAAGCGTGTTCTTTATGGGAGGGAGTTTTCGATGGATAGAAAGATACTGATTGTAGACGATGAAAAGACGATCGTCGATATTTTAAAATTTAACCTGGAAAAAGAGGGGTTCCATACCGTCGAGGCCTATGACGGGGAAGATGGTGTTAACAAGGCGTTCGCAGAAAATCCCGACCTGATCCTGCTTGACCTGATGCTTCCGAAGATGGATGGGTTTGAGGCCTGCCGTAAGATTCGGGAGAAGCTTTCCACGCCGATCATTATGCTGACCGCGCGGGAGGAAGAGGTGGACAAGGTGCTCGGTTTGGAGCTGGGGGCGGATGACTATATCACCAAGCCGTTCTCTGTGCGGGAGTTAATGGCGAGGATTAAGGCCAACCTACGCCGTATCAGTGTTGAAGCGCCTGTTGACAAAGAGGAAAATATGATCATCCACTCTAAGGACCTGCTCATCGACTGCGACCGCTACGAGGTGAAAAAACAGGGCGCAGTGGTAGATCTGACGCTGCGGGAATTTGAACTGCTTAAATTTTTGGCCACCCAGCCGGCGCGGATTTTTACGCGCGAAAACTTATTGGAAAAGGTGTGGGGGTATGAGTATTACGGTGATGTGCGTACGGTTGACGTAACGGTGCGCCGCCTGCGGGAGAAGATTGAGGACAACCCCAGCACACCGGCCTATATCATCACCAAGCGGGGCGTCGGGTACTATTTTAACAAAGATTAATACATATCTGTTGAGTTTGGGGTTTTGGCGGGATGTTTAAAAGCATACAATGGAAGCTTGTCACAATGTTTCTGCTGTTGGTATTGTCGGTCATTATCGTCGTCGGGACGTTTATGATCAACAGCGTTGCGCAGTTTTACCACCTTGATTTTGTCAAGCAGGTGCAGCGCGCGCTGGCGGATGATTTTACCCAGCTGCTGAGCACGGCGTTGTCCGATCCGGCACCAGCGCAGGCGATCTCGAATGCTGCCAGCGTCTATTCGACGCGGTTGGGGATCGACACCTATCGTAACTACTATATCCTGGATAAGATGGGGGAGTATATCACCGGGTCCGACTCGTCAGACGTGATCCTGCTGGAGAAGAGTGAAAATATTATTTCGGCTATCAATGGACAGCGGGGCGAGAAGGTCAAGGTGGAGCAAAATTACATGGATTACGCCTATCCGATCAAGGATGGTGACGGAAATACACGGTATATCCTATACATCCGTGACTCCAAGGAGGAGATTTACGAGATCACGCGCAAGATTTTTGAGGTGGTCATTCAGGCGCTACTGGTTGGTATGCTGATGGCAGTCATTCTTGGCTTTTTTATGTCCAAAACGATCACCACCCCGATCTCCGGCCTGACCAATAAGGCGGAAAAGCTGGCGCGCGGTGAATTTGAGCATATGATCGATGTCGAATCCAAGGATGAGATCGGCACTCTGACCAATACCTTTAACTATATGGCCAGTACGCTGCGGGTTACGCTGGAGGAGATTGCCAGTGAGAAGGATAAGGTGGAGACGATCATTCGGTGCATGAATGACGGTGTTATGGCCTTTAACCATGACGGGCGTGTGATCCACATCAACCCGGCCGCCATGTCGCTGCTGTCGATCGAGGATGCGGACAGTATCGAGTTTGATTCCTTTTTTCACTCTATCGGTGTGGATATCCGGCTGGGACAGTTCTTGTATCTGGGTGTGCAGAACACCATTGAAAAGCGGGTAGAGTTTAACGGCTTGTTTCTGATGGCCTATCTGGCGCCGTTTAAGGTGGAAAAGGAAAAACCGGGCGGCGTCGTGGTGGTATGGCAGGATAATACAAAGAGGCAGAAGCTCGACGACGTGCGAAAGGAATTTGTTGCGAATGTCTCCCATGAGCTCAAAACGCCGCTGACCACGATTAAGACCTACACGGAGACCTTGCTGGACGATCAGGTGGAGGATAAGGAGATGGGAATCCGTTTTCTTACCGTGATTAACAATGAGATCGACCGGATGAACCGGATTGTAAGCGACCTTCTGTTACTTTCGCGCATTGATTACAGCAAGATCAACTGGTATAAAACCAAATTCTCGATTGACAATCTCATTGATGAAATTGTGGATAAGCTCAGTATGGAGGCCAAGCGGCACAACCATACCATGGAGTATCTGCCTTCGACCCAGCTTCCGTCAATCGTGGCGGATCGCGACCGGATCGAGCAGCTTCTTACCAACGTTATATCAAACGCTGTTAAGTATACGCCCGATGGCGGCCATATTAGCATTTTTGCAGGGCATGTCCGCAATGAGGTCTATATCAAGGTACAGGATAACGGGATCGGTATCCCTAAGGCGGATCTGGACCGTATCTTCGAACGGTTCTACCGCGTCGATAAAGCGCGTTCACGCGCTTATGGCGGCACCGGGCTGGGGCTTTCGATCGCCAAGGAAATTGTCGAGGCGCATAACGGCAGTATCGCTATGGAAAGCGAGCCTGGAAAGGGAACCACCGTTCTCATCCGGTTACCGGTATAACGGTTTTGTTAAGAAATTGTCAAGATTCATTTAATTTTCTTTTAAATTTTCTGTAACACTTCTGTAACATTAAGGGTGTATAATGAACCTAAGATTGGTATAGATAATTATGGAAAGGTGGTGCCGAGCCGGAGTTTTCTGATCCGGTCAGTATAGATGAAAAAATTAACCGCACTGTTGTTGATTTTGGTTATGGTATTTGCATTTAGCTCGGTAGCAATGGCGGCCCCTTATTATGTGTCCGGCGATGACACGGGCAACGCATGGGATCTGTTGACGATTACGAATCCGGAATATACCAGCGTTACTGTGTTTGACCCGGTCTATGTTATTTCGGGATATGCAGCGCAGTGGTCTACGGTAAACATTTACCGGATGAACGATATGGGTTCGTATGAATTAATGCCGTGTGAGATGAATGTCGGCGGTTCGGGTATCTTTTTCCAACAGGTAAACCTCAGAGGCGGCAAGAACATGCTGGTCGTCCGGGTTGATATGCCGGACGGCAGGTATCAGCAGGTGCGCTGTGATGTGACGTTGCTGGGACAGAGCTTTTTGGATTACATTAAGAATCTGTAATTGATATGATAGAGGATGAACCGGCTATTATTTGTTTCGTGAGATAGAAAAATCTTTTTTCGGGATTTGATTGGATTGAAAAAAGACAAGATTATGACATTTGTGTTGGTAGCATTGATCGCCAGCAGTATATATATGACCATTCGTATGTGGTTTGTTGAAAAATTATGGCCCGAGGGCTATAATTTTTTTGCTAGTTGGGAAAAAATTGCGGAAGACCTGCCGATTCCAAAATTTTTACGGGGAAACAGTGACGCCAGCGCGCCCATGCACGAGGATATGTTTTTGCCCCGTAAGATTATGATCAACCGTTCCGGCTCCAGCCGTTCGATGTACCGCAGCGGAGACCGGGAGTTTGTTGCGCTCAATCAGTTTACGAAGGAGATCTTGTCCCAGCTGTTCAAAAAGGACGGCGTACGCTATATTGTTGTGGAAAAAGAGACCGATTTCTATGACACACTCAAATCGAAATCAATCCTGCTGGACTATCCCGTGCAGATGCCGACCCGCTTGCTGGGACAGCTTTATGAGGCAGCCGAATCTTCTATCTATAGTCAGGTCACCAGTGTCAAGGAGATCGTTATCGTGCCGGGCGACAGCGTGACCAACGAAACCATTGTCATGATGAAGGACAGTAAGACCAACATTATCTATAAATATTTTATCCCTTTCAGCAAGACCGACCTGGAACAGGAGATTGAAAAATACTCCAAAGGGAACGCAGCGAACATGTTTTCCGCCTATGAGCTCGGCTTTTACAGGCGCAGCACCACCACTGAGCTGCAGCCACAAGTGGTAATCGACCCGTTTGTATTTTTGGATACCACAAACGAGGAGATTCGTGTCCCCGCGCTCAGCGGCTTCAATCCTTTTACGTTAGGCCGGTTAGAGTCGATGGATTCAAATATCGTGAGCCGGATTTTAAAGGTATTTGACTATAACCCCAACACAATCAGCAAGCATATCGACGATTCCTATACGATGGTATTTGTAGAGAACTATTCTACCTTGAAGCTTCATACCAACGGCCTGCTGGAGTATACGACGATTGACTCCAAAAAGGGGATCAAGCTGCGTCAAAGGACCGACGGAGCTGATAATATGCAGTCATTTTTGGAATCCATGGATACGATTGCGGAGATGATCACACAGCTTTGGCGCGCGCTGGATATGCCGGACATGCCGGATATGCGCATTTCATCCGATATTACCGATAAAAAGTATGGCTCCTATCAGCTCTATATCGACTACCTCTATGACGGGATGCCCGTCCTGGTCGAGACCGCGGGGGAAGATGGTGTCGAACAGATGCACCACGCCATTGAGATCACGGTTGAAAATAATGTGTTACAATCTTTCCGTATCTTTCTGCGCAGCTATGAGAAGAACGAAGAAATTACGGCGAACATGCCGCTGATTCACGCGCTAGATAACCTTTATAACGCTTCGAGCGAGCCCTATGTGGCGACCGACATCTTCATGGGGTATATTGAAAACGGTACAGGCGAGCCCGTGCGCAGCTGCTGGAATATTCAATTGAAGGACGGGTCCACCGTGGCCATCGCTTCAAACTGAAAAGGGACAGGATGGGAGGACTGCTATGAATTGGCCCAGGGTAAAGATGATACTGATTATCCTTTTTTTGTGTATTAATATATTCCTGCTCTATAATATGTTTAGCTCCTCCTGGCGGTCCAGCAGCATCGATAGGCAGACCATAGCCAATGTGGTAGAGATTTTATCGAAGAACGGGGTAACTGTAAACGGCGATCTGATCGCGCCCCGTGTGAAGGCTATGAAAAGCACGGACGCCCGAAACATCACCAACATCAACTCCGCGTTTATGAAGGGCCTTGAGGAAAATGGCTGGACGGAGGACGGGCAGAGCCGGTTTGAACGGAACGGGAGTGTTCTGACGATTGATAAGGACAAAATCTATTATGAAAATCCCAATCCACAGGAAAGCGGTAAGGAGCTAAAACAAAAGCAGGTGGCGAGTCTGGTTGTAAAGGAGCTGGGGAAGCTATCTCTTGATGTGGATGGCATCCTGCTCCAGGGCATGGAACAAACCGAAACCGGATACCGCCTGCACTATGCCCAAAGCTATGACGGGTATGAGATATTTGGAACCTATCTTACGGTAACGGTAACGAATGGGGGAATTTCCGCCCTTGAGGGGGTCTGGCTGGACCTCATTGAGACCCAGTATGGAAAGCATCCGATTTTGCACTCGGTCAAAGCCCTGTTGAGCTTTGTACAGGATTCCACTCGTCCGGAGGGAGAGAGCGAGATCACCGCTGTGACACCAGGCTATTATATCGGCGAAATGCAGGAGAATGTATCCCATATCACTATGCAGATGGTACCCTGCTGGCAGATCACCACCGCCACCGGCAAGGAATACTATTATGACGCACGTAATCCGGAAGAATAAATTTGTAATGTAAATTTAAAAAAGTACTTTCCTTTATACGCATAACATGGTATAATGTAAGTAATTCACTTTTCAACAAAAATGTATCTGCCGGTAAAGGGTGATGAATCAAAGAAAAGGGAATTGCTTAAGGCAATGGAATGATGAAATATTATAAGCAACTTCGGTTTATACAGGAAAGCAACTGTCGGCATGGAATGTTTGATGGAAGAAAGCGAAGTTGCTTAAAGTAGTGGAATAATGAAATATTGTAAGCAAGGGCATCTGCTTTTTGACGTTAGGATAATAAAAGGTGGGAACATATTTGGATAAGCTGGTAATCGCGGGGGGAAATAAGCTGTTTGGAGAGATCAGTATCAGCGGGGCCAAGAATGCCGCCGTTGCAGTGATCGCCGGTACGGCGCTTGTAAAGGGGCGCTGTACGATTGATAATATCCCAAATATAAAAGATGTTGATGTTATTTTGGGGATACTTAGCAAGCTGGGAGCTTATGTGGAGTATAAGCGTGACGGCGTTGTGACGATAGACTGTACCAATTTGAGCAATTATACCGCTACATATGAAATGGTGCGTAAGATGCGCGCCTCCTACTACCTGTTGGGTGTTCTGCTGGGCAGGTTCGGTAACGCCGAGGTCGCCTTGCCGGGCGGGTGTGATTTCGGTGGCCGGCCGATCGATCAGCATATCAAAGGCTTTGAATCGATGGGGGCAACGGTCAAGGTGGAGCACGGGATTGTATACGCATCGACCGAGGATGGCCTCAGAGCTGGGCAGGTGTATCTGGATATGGTAACGGTCGGAGCGACGGTCAATATCATGCTGGCGGCGGTGTATGCCGATGGTGTGACGGTGATCGAAAATGCCGCCAAGGAACCGCATGTGGTTGATCTGGCCAACTTTTTAAACTCGATGGGCGCCAACATTAAGGGGGCCGGTACAGACGTCATTCGGATCAAGGGTGTGGACGAGCTCCACGGTGGAAGCTATTCCATTATTCCCGATCAGGTAGAGGCGGGAACCTTTATGATCGCAGCAGCCGCCTGCGGCGGAAACGTCTTGATTAAGAATGTGATTCCCAAGCATGTTGAATCGGTCACCGCAAAGTTGATCGAAATGCATGTGACGGTGGAGGAGCTGGACGACGCCATTCGGGTGTCGAGGGACGGACGCAGAGTTACGAAGGCGAACGTGAAAACCCTGGCTTACCCTGGATTTCCAACCGATCTGCAGCCATTGATCGTGACGTTGCTGTCGGTCGCGGAGGGCACAAGCATTGTTACCGAGGATGTGTGGGAAAACCGTTTTCAATATGTGGACGAGCTAAAGCGTATGGGCGCGAATATTCGGGTGAACGGCAAAACGGCGGTCATTGAGGGGATCGATACCCTCTCAGGCTCCCCTGTCCGTTCGACTGATCTGCGCGCGGGAGCGGCTATGCTGGTTGCGGGCCTTATGGCCAAAGGGGTCACCGAGGTGTATGACCTGAGCCATATTGACCGGGGGTATGAACAGATAGAGGTAAAATTCAAGCAGCTGGGCGCGAAGATCGAACGGGTCTCAGAGGAAGACTGTGCGGCATGTTAAGCCTATGCACCCTATTCAGCGGCAGCAGCGGCAATTGTGTTTTTATCAGCGACGGCCGCACAAACCTGCTAGTGGACTGCGGAGTAAGTGGAAAACGGATCACGGCTGCGCTGGAGCAGCTGGGGGTTGATCCCTGCTCACTGGACGCGGTGCTGGTGACACATGAGCACAGCGACCATACCCATTCCGTCGGGATCATGCACCGGCGTTTTGGGATTGATATTTATGCAAATGAGCTGACCTGGCGGGCGGTGGAGCCGACTGCCGGACGGTATGACGGACGGTCGCTGCACCTGTTTACGGGACGGTTTTGTATCGGCGATATTGAAGTGCAGCCGTTCGCGATTCCGCATGATGCGGCACAGCCGGTTGGCTACAGCTTTTATGCGGAAAACAAAAAGATAACCATTGCCACCGACATTGGTCATGTCAGCGAGGAACTTTATAGCCAGATCGCGGGCAGTGATGTAGCACTCATCGAGGCGAACCATGACGTTGAGATGTTGAAGATGGGGCCGTATCCCTATCCCTTAAAGCGTCGGATTTTAAGCGACCGGGGGCATTTATCAAACGAGTCGGCTGGGGAATTGTGCGCACGGCTTGCCAAAGGCGGCACAAGGAAGCTTCTGTTGGGGCATCTGAGCCAGCAGAACAACCTGCCTGAGATTGCCTACCAAACGGTCAGGAACCATTTAGAGCAGGCACGGGCGGAGCTCGGCGGGGATGTATCCCTGGAGGTCGCGCCCCGCTATACCAGCAGCGCACTGTGCGTGGCGGGATGATTATACATCGCCAGCCGATAGGAATGGCAGACTGCCGGTATCACAGGCACAGACGCGGTGGAGACAAAAGATATGCTGAAACTGATTTGTGTTGGAAAATTGAAGGAACGCTATTGGCGGGAGGCCGTGGCCGAGTATGTCAAACGCCTGGGCCGTTATTGCCGGATGGAGATCGCGGAGGTGCCGGACGCCAGTGTGCCTGACAACCCTTCCCAGGCCCAGATTGAGGCGGTGTTGGAACGGGAAGCAGCCGGAATCCGCAAGCACTTAAAGCCACAGATGCATGTGGTTTCTTTGTGCGTGGAGGGGAAACAGCTGTCCTCGGAGGGATTTGCGGAATATATCAAAAAGCAGGAGTTAAGCGGCAGTATCGCTTTTATCATCGGCGGCTCACATGGGCTGGCTGATGAGATCAAGCGTCTGTCGCATTTTTGTTTGTCGTTTTCTAAAATGACCCTGCCGCATCAGATGATGCGGGCTGTTTTTTTGGAACAGCTTTACCG
>CABSMD010000012.1 GCA_902478725.1 uncultured Clostridia bacterium | reverse complement strand
GGTCTCGTGGGCTCGGAGATGTGTATAAGAGACAGTTGTCCACATGGGCGGGTATCGCAATGCCGCCCAGCCGCGCGGCCGTTTCGGTAATAGCATAGATATCCAAGCGGGTCGCAACCACCAAAAGGTTGTCAACCCAGCCCGTCTCGCGATCCTGCCCGTCGAGAATCAGCTGTTCACCAAAAATTGTAACGTCATTCGGTATGACGGGCATGTGCTCCTGTACAATACTCTCAAAGGCAAGCGCGTCCTCCAGCCGTTCAAACAGGCAGACCATGTGCACCTCTTCAGAGGTTTCCACCTCCATCCCGGGAATCACCAACAATCCGGCACTCTGCGCACAATCCAAAATACCGGGCAGGTTTTTACAGGAATTGTGATCAGTCAGCGCGATCACATCCAGCCCCTTCAGGAGCGACATATTCACGATGTTGTTCGGCGTCATGTCCCCATCCCCGCAGGGCGAAAGCGTGGAATGGATATGCAGGTCATAAGAAAGCTTCATATGTCCGCACAAATCTCCTTGGCGATTTCATAGGAGGTTTTCGGGGAGGATAATAAAACTACATCTTGCATCTCAGCCTTGCGCACCGTGCTTTCCTCAATTTCTATCCCTTCGGAAACGATGACACACGCCGCGTCGGTAAGCGAGGCCACCGCCACGATGTTGGCGTTGGTCTGCACCGTGATCCAGACATTGTCCTTACGCGCCTTCGACATGACCCAGCTCAGCAGGTCGCCAATATAACAGCCCGCCACCTCCCGTTCGGGAAGCTCCCCGGCCGTAACCACCTTCAACTGATATTTCTCCACAAAATCTTTGAGCTTCATCGTCAATTATCCTCCTTATCCACGCGAAACGGCGGCGGTAGATGGCTTTCCAGCTCAACCACCTTTTTGGCCAGATCGCTGACCCGTTCCCGCATCTTAAAGATACAATCTCCCTCTTCCGCAAACCCGCGCACAATATCCTCCGCCAGCGCCATACAGCTTGGTGCGCCGCAGGTACCGCAGTCAAGGCCGGGCAGGTCGGAGTAGATCCGTTTCATTTCCTCCATCTTCTGCATGGCGACCATCATATCGGAATCCAGATTCAAAACGGGGGAATATTCGATCTCGTTGTCCCAAAGCACATCCCGGAAATCGCTGTTCAGACTGCCTTTGCTTTTCCTGCACCGTCATCTTCGCGGTCAATTGGGAAATCCGGTTTTTGGCGACAAAGCAGTTTTCCACCGTCAACGGGCCGCCAACACAGCCCCCCGTGCAGGATAAGGCCTCGACAAAATCAATACCGTCCACTTTATCGTCCTCAATCTCTTCCAAAAACTTGATCACGTCCGCAATCCCGTCGACCGAAATATAATTGCCCAAACCCAGGGCGGAGCTTTCTCCGCCGCTGCTGGCCCAGCAAACGCCTTTGGCAAAGCCACGTGATAAGACTTCCGGCTCCTTGATCTTTTTGATTAATGGTACAATCCGCCGGTGTACCTCCTTCATTGAGATAACGCCGTCGATCACCGGCTCCTTAAGCCCCGGCGGCAGTTTAGAACTGGTCACCTTGGCTGCGCAGGGCGAGATAAAGAACACCCCGATCTTCTCCGGCGGAAGCCCGGTCTTCTCCACTGCCTCGTTGCGGGCGATTACAGCCGCAAGCTCCACGGGGGTATAAAGCGGCATGATATTTTTAATCAAGCTGGGAAACCTTACCTTGATCAGACGCACCACCGCCGGGCAGGCGGAACTGATCACAGGCTTGGGGAGCTCATTGTTGGCAATATATTCTTTGGTCAGCCTGGTGACTTGCTCCGCCGCACGCGCGACCTCGTACACGTCATTAAATCCAATCACCTTAAGCGCGGTTAGAATGACATTGATATCGTTTACCCCCCGGAACTGGCCGTAAAATGTCGGCGCCGGAAGCGCAACGCTATATTTAAAATCCTTAATTTTTTCAAATGGGTCGGTGGTAGCAAGCTTTGCGTGATACGGGCAGACACTGATACATACACCGCAATCGATGCAGCGTTCCTTGATGATCTTTGCCTTGCCATTGCGCACACGGATTGCCTCTGTCGGGCACCGTTTGATGCAGTTGATACAGCCACGGCATTTTTCTTTATCCAGCGTCACAGAATGAAAATACTCATGCATAGCATTCATTCCCTTTCATTATGTATTCATCAGACCCTCGCTTCATTCACAGTATTAATAATCATTTCCACGACCGTCCCCTTGCCGATTGTCGTTTCAATATTGAGCTCATCAGTGTATTTTTTCATGTTCGGCAATCCCATGCCAGCGCCGAACCCCAACTCCCGCACGTTGTCGGAAGCGGTGGAATATCCTTCGGTCATAGCAAGTGGAATATCCTGAATACCGGGGCCGTTATCGGTCAGAACCACCCGGATCTGCTCCGGTGAGATCTCCACATCGGCCACGCCGCCGTTTGCATGGATTACCATGTTGATCTCTCCCTCATACATGGCAATGGCGACCCGGCGGATCACCTCAGGGTCAACGCCAAGCTGTTTGAGCACCTTTTTGGTATCTCCAGAAGCTTCGCCTGCGGAAGAAAAATCATCCACATCGACCTCATAGTGCAGGTTTATTTTATGGTTATCGGACACAGGCAATCAAACCTTCCTTCCATTCAGACCCGCCGAATAGAGCCTGCCACATGCAACATAAAGGGGGAAATCGGTGCTCATCAGGACGATCTCTTTCTGCTCGGCGAGCTTTATGATGGGTGCATCAGGCGTCTTACCGCGGACAAACACGATGGCCTTCATATCCATCATCTCAGCCGTACGGACCACCTGGGGGTTGATAAGCCCGGTCAATAAAAGGCCCTGGTCCTTGACAAAGGCCAGCACGTCGCTCATCAGATCCGAGCCGCAGGCTGCGCAAACCTCCTCGTCCAAAAGTTCTTCTCCGGAAATAATGTCCGCCTCGAGAATTTCTTTAACCTCTTTTAATTTCATGGCCGCACTCCTCCGTATTGATTTTTATCTGAATTTCATTCTATCTTTCTTTTACAAGAACAGCTTCCTTCTCTCTGGATATAATCCGAAGCCGGCAGATAATATCTCTATTGAAAAGTGAACTGTTTTCATTATAACATAGGCAAAATAACAAGTCAAATACATCCATACTGCCATTTCTTAGCCCATAAAAGAAATAGGCTTTATGCAACGGTTATCCGATCTAGCTCATAACTCCCATCCTCCAAAATTAGGTTGTCACGCAGCGCCAGCCTGACCGGAAGCCGTCCCTCGTACAGTCCGATGCAGAGTGCATAACTGCCCGGCGGTACTTTTGCAAAATCAAGCGTTAGCCGTTCCTCCGTCCGTCCCAGCCAAGTTCGGTTATCGGGTGATTCCCTATTCAAAACAAAACTCTCCCCCATTTCATTCCTGGCGCTGATCCTGAGTGCATACCGGTGATAGGCAGCGGCAAACCCTTTATTCTCAATGTGGAGCGTCGCTTCGGATTTCAGGCCACTGACTGGGTGCGCCAGCGTAAGCCCATTGATAAAATACCAATAACCAAGCCGGTTCGCACAATATTCCGTAAAATACCTATTTTGCTGTATCCAGGGGGAAACATACCCGTGAAACCCGGAAAACGTGGCTCTCGCGGTTTTCAGCGCTTCCAGGTACGGAAAGCCGTCTTTAAAATCGTCCGGCGAAATTTTGGAATAATGCTCAAGCTCTATATCGACTGCCGCGCGCCGGTTGAAACATCCAAAGAATTCCGGAGAGCGCAGGGTGGAATAACCGTATGTATCACAATAATATTTTACACAAATACCATCGTCACGAAGCCCCATTCCCTTGCCAGCACAATACTCCATAAATTCTTTCGCGGCGGCGCCACTGTCCTCCAGATGGGATATCATATCATCATTGAGCATGACGGGCGTATTCGGGAAATATTTCAGATGCAGATTCACATGAGACAGCAAGGTAGCAATACCGTATTTTTGTCCGCTGCCATAGGATGTGTGTCCTTCTCCCCATGTTCCAAATGTCCCTACATCCACATACTCTATTAAGGGATTCCCGTTAAATTTCCTTCCGTATTCCCCCATAAACCGTTCCAGCTTTTCAAGGAATAACGGATGGTCATAATAAGGTTCAAAAAATTCCCTCCCATTGATCCTTACCATACTGCCGGTACCCAAATCAGCAAGCCATTTGGGAGATGCAAAGGGTGAATTGTGAATGCCGGTTTCATAAGTGCAAAGCCGCAGCGAAAATTTGAATCCTAGCGCTTTATACTTTTCTATAATTTGATCGATTGCTGTCCAATCGTATACACCTTTGTTTTTTTCAATGTCGCTCCAGTCAAATCTGATGTATAGATGGGTTCATTCCGGGAAAGACGGTAAGCTGCTCATCATCCGAAAGACCATCGCGGTAGGTGGGCCTGCTCAGTCCGTTATCAACAAAATGATAATACCATCCCTTGTGGGGATTTTTAAGCACTGTCTTGTCATCGCATAGATGGCTATAGTTTCTGTAGTAGCGACTACTTTCAGAACACAAGTGATGCATATTTTTCAGTCCCTCCGTTTTTTATAAGAGAATAGAACAAAGCCTATCTCTAAATATAGCATATCTTTTTTATTCAAGGAAACCGCCGTTTGCATTAATATCCAAAAAGGGAAACAGGCTTCCCTGTCTCCCTTTCCCGTCATTGGTGTGGTTATTTTTACTACATGCAAGCATTATTGAATGACTACCTTATAATAGTTCTTTTTCCCCTTTTTGATGATAAGGCCATCCACCCCAAAATCATCCTTTGTAAAGGAATGGTCGATTGACTGAATCTTTTGCTCGTTCGCTGTGATGCCGCCCTGTGTTACCAGCCGGCGCGCTTCTGCCTTAGAGGGGGTGATACCTGCCACTGTCAGCAGCTCCAGCACCGGCACGCCATCCGAAACCAGCTCACCCGACACTGACATGGTAGGCATATCTCCCGACACGCCGCCTGCTTCAAACAGAGCCTGCGCGGTCTCCTGTGCCTTTTGCGCCTCTTCCTGTCCATGCACCAAAGCGGTCACCTCGTAAGCCAGCCGCTTTTTGGCCTGATTTAACTCCTGCCCCTGCCATTTTGCCATCTCGTTGATCTCCTCCAGCGGCAGGAAGGTCAGCAGCTTTAAGCACTTTATCACGTCCGCGTCGTCTACGTTGCGGAAATATTGATAAAAATCATACGGCGAGGTTTTTTCCGGGTCGAGCCAAACCGCGCCCTTTTGTGTTTTGCCCATCTTTTTGCCGTCGCTGGTGGTGAGAAGTGTAAACGTCATACCATACACCTCTTTGCCCTCTACGCGACGCACCAAATCGACGCCGGCCAAGATATTGGACCACTGGTCGTCACCGCCCAACTCTATTTTACAGCCGTAATTCTGATACAGCTTTAAAAAGTCGTACCCCTGCATCAGCATGTAATTGAACTCTATAAAAGACAAACCCTTCTCCAGCCTAGTTTTAAAGCATTCCGCTGTCAGCATTCGGTTGACCGAAAAGTGTACGCCGATTTCCCGCAGAAATTCGATATAGTTGAGGTCAAGCAGCCAGTCGGCATTGTTTACCATCAACGCTTTGCCATCCGAGAAATCAATCAGGCGGGAAAGCTGTTTTTTAAAGCATTCACAGTGATAGTTGATCGTATCCACCGTCATCATGCTGCGCATATCCGTCCGTCCGGACGGGTCTCCCACCATACCGGTACCTCCCCCGATCAGGGCGATCGGACGGTGGCCGGCGCGCTGCATGTGCGCCATTACCATAACCTGAAGAAAATGCCCGACATGCAGGCTGTCAGCCGTCGGGTCAAAGCCGATATAGAAGGTTATCTTCTCCTTTTCAAGCAGCTCTCTGATTTCCGGCTCATGCGTCACCTGCGCAATCAAGCCGCGCTCTTCCAATGTGTCGTAAACGCTCATCGATAATCCTCCTAAATTTATTTTAATTGCTATACTACCATTAAAATGGAAAAAAGTCAATACTAAATTGTATGGTCAAAATTGAATGGTAGCCTGAAACCTATGTAAGCTATCAAGTGCCCGGGCGGATATCGCCTCGTTCTTTTCCCTCTTCCCCTTGATCCGCACCTCCAAGGGCGGCAGCAGGCCGAAGTTGACGTTCATCGGCTGAAAATTTGTAATCCCTTCACTGCTGATATATGCTGCAAGTGCGCCGTGTGCTGTGTCTTTGGGAAATGCCACCGGCGGCAGTCCCTTGACCGCGCGGGCGCAATGAATCCCCGCCATCAAGCCGGAGGCAGCAGATTCGGCATACCCCTCCACCCCTGTGACCTGTCCGGCGAAATAAAGGTTCTGGTTTTTCCTCATCCGGAAGGTTTCGTCCAATAACCGCGGCGCGTTTAAAAAGGTGTTGCGGTGCATCACGCCAAAACGGACAAATTCCGCGTGTTCCAGACCCGGTATCATCGAAAACACCCGTTTCTGCTCGCCCCATTTGAGATTAGTCTGAAATCCTACCATATTATAAAGGCGGCCCGCCGCGTCGTCCTGACGGAGCTGGACAACCGCGTGGGAACGGATGCCAGTACGTTTGTCCACCAGCCCCACCGGCTTTAGCGGGCCGAACAGCAGGGTGGATTTCCCGCGTCGCGCCATCGCCTCCACCGGCATACAGCCCTCAAACACGTTTTTTTCAAATTCTTTGAGTTCTGCCGTTTCCGCCGAAACCAATTCGTGATAAAACCGTTCATACTCATCCCGCGTCATCGGGCAATTGAGGTAATCCGCCTCTCCCTTGTCATACCGCGAGGCGCGGAAAACCTTGTCCAAATCAATTGAATCGTAAGTAACAACCGGTGCCGCCGCATCATAAAAAGAGAGGTACTCCTCCCCCGTAACCCTCTTAATCTTACTGCTCAAAGCCTCCGAGGTCAACGGTCCGGTCGCAACGATTGTAATCTCTTCGTCATCAAGTCCAGTGATCTCCTCATGAATCACTTCAATGTTATTATTTTCTAAAACGGCGCGTGTCACATCGGCGGAAAATCCCTCACGATCGACCGCGAGCGCACCGCCCGCCGGCACCCTGTTCCGGTCTGCGCAGGCCATAATCAGAGAATCCAGCTCCCGCATCTCCTGCTTCAAAAGCCCTACTGCGTTGGAAAGCCCATCCGCGCGTAAAGAATTGCTGCACACCAGCTCGGCCAGGTTTTCACTTTTATGAGCCGGGGAAAATTTTAGCGGCTTCATCTCATATAACCGTACACGAACACCCCGGCGCACAAGCTGCCATGCCGCTTCACATCCGGCCAAACCGCCGCCGATTACCGTAACCGTCATTCTTTGGTGCTCCTCTCAAAATCACAGGAAGCGCAATAGACCCGCGCATTTTTGCCTGACTTTTTCTCAAACAGGGTTCCCCCACATGTGGGACATTTTTCCTTCAGCGGCGTGTCCCAGGTCACAAAATCACAGCTCGGATTCTTTTCACAGCCAAAATATTTTTTGCCCTTTTGGCTCTTTTTTTCTAAAATCCGTGCACCGCACTTGGGGCAGGCTGCTCCAGTATCGATGATGATCGGCTTTGTGTTTCGGCATTCCGGAAATCCCGGGCAGGCCAGAAACTTTCCATACCGCCCCATCTTGTAGACCATCCGCCGCCCGCATTTTTCACAGATGACGTCAGACTCCTCATCGGCGATCTTGATCTTTTCCATCGCCGTCTCCGCCACCTCGAGCATTTTCTCAAACGGCCCGTAAAATTCATTGAGGATCGTTACCCATTCCCGTTTGCCTTCCTCAACGTCATCAAGCTGCGTTTCCATGTTCGCGGTAAAATCGACGTCCACGATATTCTTAAAAAACTGTTCCATCAATTTTGTGACAATGGATCCCAATTCGGTTGGTATCAGCGTCTTTGCCTCCCGCACCACATAGCCTCTTGCCAGGATGGTCGAAATCGTCGGCGCGTAGGTGCTCGGTCGTCCGATCCCGTTTTCCTCCAGCGCCTTGATGAGGGACGCCTCGCTGTAACGTGGCGGTGGCTGGGTGAAGTGCTGCTTGGATTCGAGCTTTTCCTTAGTCAAAGCATCGCCCGCCGCAAGCTCCGGCAGAGGAATATTCTTCATATCCTCCTCTTCGGATTCCTTGGCTTCCTTCACCTCGTTGTACAACACCATAAAGCCGTCAAACCGTTGCTTCGCGCCGGACGCCTTAAAAATGTAATCTCCCGCCGCAATATCGGCGTTGATCGTATCATAAACAGCCGCCTCCATCTGACTGGCCACAAAGCGTTCCCAGATCAGCTTATAGAGCTTAAACTGGTCGGCAGGCAGCGTTTTTTTCAGTTGCGCGGGGGTGATGGACACCATACTGGGACGGATCGCCTCGTGCGCGTCCTGTGCGCCCTTTTTGGTTTTAAATACGCGCGGCTTCTTCGGCAGGTAAGCGTCCCCATACTTTGACTGAATGTATTCCCGCGCCTCCCGCTGCGCCTCTTCCGAGATACGCAGCGAATCGGTTCTCATATAGGTGATCAGGCCAACCAGGCCGATTCCCTCTACCTCGACGCCTTCGTAGAGCTGCTGCGCGGCCGACATCGTTTTTTTTGCGGTATAGCCGTATTTTTTGGACGCCTCCTGCTGCAGGGTGCTGGTGATAAACGGCGGTGTCGGCGATTTTGTCTTTTGTGCCTTTTTTACCGATTTTACAACGAATTGCGCCGACTCCAAAGCATCGGTAATCGCCTTGGCCTGCTCCTCGTTTTCGATCTCTATCTTTCCCTTTGCATCCCCATGAAACCGGGCCGGAAAGGTGATTTTTTCTTTTTTCAGCATCGCCTGGATGGTCCAGTATTCTTTGGGGACGAATTCCTCAATTTCAGCCTCGCGGTCAACGATCAGGCGGGTCGCAACCGACTGTACGCGCCCGGCGCTCAAGCCTTTTTTAACCTTCTTCCACAATAACGGACTGATCTTGTAACCCACGATCCTATCTAAAATCCTGCGCGCCTGCTGCGCGTCCACAAGATCCTGGTTGATCTTTTCCGGCTGCTTCACCGCCGACTTAACGGCGTTCTTGGTAATTTCATTGAAGGTAATCCGGCAATTTGAGTTGGGGTCGATGTTAAGCATCTGTGCCAGATGCCAGGAAATCGCTTCTCCCTCGCGGTCCGGGTCGGTTGCCAGATAGACCTTGTTAGAAGATTTCGCCTCTTTTTTCAGCTTGCTCAGCAGGTCACCCTTGCCGCGGATGGTAATATATTTTGGTTCAAAGCCATGCTCAATATCCACCCCAAGCTGGCTTTTTGGCAAGTCGCGCAGATGTCCCATGGATGCCAGAACTTTATAATGACTGCCAAGGTATTTTTTTATTGTTTTCGCCTTCGCAGGCGATTCTACTATAACCAAATTGTCTGCCATGTAGCCCTCCGTTCCGCCACAAAAGCGGCGAATTGTAGTTTATTCCATAATACGGTAATTGTTCCCGCCGGTCTCCTTCACCATTCCCTTCATCTCCAGCATCATCAGGGCGGTGGTGAGTTGCTGCGGGTGCAGGCCGGTCTTTTCGCTGATTTCATCCACAAACAGCTTTTTATGATGCAACAACTGCTTGATCACATCCATTTCCACCGGCGACAGGCCTTCGTATCTTGCAAGGCCGCCGGTGTCCGTTTCCATTTCAGCTGGCTTATCGATTGTCAAAAGTCCTTCGTACTCCGCCAAAATGTCGTCCACGCTCATTGTCATTTTAGCGCCGTCGTCCTGAATCAATTTGTTGGTTCCCTTTGACTGAAAGCTATAAATATCACCGGGCAGTGCAAATACATCCTTGCCTTCATTCAGGCCCAGCTTTGCCGTAATTAATGCACCGCTTTTCTCCGGCGCTTCTACCACCAGTATACCCAAAGGCAGGCCTGCCATAATCCGGTTCCTGGTTGGAAAATTCTGCCGAAGCGGAGCCATGCCCAGCGGAAATTCACTGATGACCGCGCCGTTTTCTATGATTTTTTGCATCAGCTCGCGGTTGTTGGACGGATAAACAATATCCACACCGCAACCCAAAATAGCCAATGTCGGCGAACCGCCGGACAGTGCGCCCTTGTTGGCGGCGGTGTCGTTGCCAAATGCCATGCCGCTGACAATGATGAACCCGAGCTTAGATAACTGTGCCGCAAACTCATAGGCGGCCCGCAGTCCATTTTCACTTGCCTTTCTGGTTCCAACAATGGTAAAAAGCGGTGCCGTTTCAAAATCCGGCAGCGTGCCACGGTAATATAATACCAGAGGAGGACTAAAAATATGCCGTAGATTTGCAGGGTATCCTTCGTCTCCATAGGACAGAATGGAAACCCCGCGTTTTTCACAGTCCAAAAGCAGCCTGTTCACATCAGCCATATTTTTACGGCGCAGCCGTTCCTTTTCCACATCCGTCAAAAACAGGATTTGATCGAGCTCCCCACGCTCCATCCTATAGAGCTGTTCCGCGCCATAACCCAATTTCAGCAATTCGTCTGCGCTCCTGCTGCCGGCACCCAAGGCGTTAGACAGCCAGACCCAATAGCGCAAATCAGACATATTACCGCCTCTTTTCCTCAAAATGAACCCGGAAAAAATTTTTACATGTAATACAGTACTACAAAAATTGTTTTATGTAAAGATATTTTTTAAAAAATAACACCTTTTGAGTTTTTCTCAATCGGCGTTATCTGCTTTATTGTCGCTGAAACTGTCTCTGTCGAACCGATTCAAACGCGATAACCGCAAAGGATACGGCGGCGTTTAGCGACTCGCTCCGTCCCAGCATTGGAATTTTGATCCGGCTGCCGCATTGCTGCAAGATATCCTTAGAAATACCGCCCGCCTCATTGCCGATCACAATGGCAAACGGTGATGACAAATCTGTTTCATATAAATTGTTCGCTCCCTCCAGATCAGCGGCAATCAGGCGGTATCCTTTTAACTCCTCAAGCGACGCCGGCATCGCAACAGGAACGCTAAAGAGAGACCCCATTGTCGCCCGCACCGTCTTGGGCGAGAAAACATCGACACAACCCGGCAACAGTGCTACACCCGCAAATCCGGCCGCGTCCGCCGTGCGGATGATCGTCCCCATGTTGCCCGGATCACTGATCCGGTCCAGCACCGCCAATGGGCGGCTGGTATCAAGCCTGTCAACAGGCGTAATCACCTTATCGGCCACCGCAGCGATTCCCTGCGGTGCGGTGGTTTCGCTCAAACTGGCAAATACACGTTCACTAACATGGTAACGTTCTTCAGAGTCCAGAGCGATGTCCTGGTAGCGAGGGGAGAGAAACAGTTTTTTCAGCCGCACACCCTTGCCGGCCGCATCCAAAACCAACCGTTCCCCTTCCATAAGAAACCGGCCTGTCTCGTCACGCGCCGCCTTTCTATGCAGCTTACAAGCCTCTTTGATCACCGGATTCTCCCGGCTCGTAATGGTTTTGTACATAGCTACCTCTTCGATTTGTTAATGTTGGCGATTTCCTTGTCCGTCCCAATGACAACGATCAGGTCGTCCTCTCCTAAAATATCTTCGCCCATGGGGGAGATATTAATCCCATCGTCGCTCTTGATCGCCATAATATTAATTCCATAATGGACACGGATATCCAGGTCTTTGAGGGTCTTCCCCACCCAGTTCTCCGGCACCTTGATTTCCGCAATACTATACTCGGTAGAAAGAGCGATATAATCGAGCATGTTGGACTGCACCAGTTGATTGGCCACCCGAACCGCCATATCCTTCTCAGGAAGGATCACCCTGTCCGCCCCGACCTTTTTTAAAATTGTGCCATGCAGTTCATTCTGCGCCTTTGCCAAAATATATTTGATCCCCTGCTCTTTCAATAAAACTGTTACAAGGATGCTCGCTTCCAGATTCGCGCCGATGGCGATGATTGCGACGTCAAAATTGCGCAGGCCCAGAGAGCGCAGCACCGCCTCGTCCGCCGCGTCCCCAACCACCGCGTGGGTCACATCGTCGGCGATATCCTGAATCAGCTCCTCGTTTTCATCGATTACCATGACCTCATTGCCGTGCTTATACAGTTCCTTGGCAATGCTGGAGCCAAACCGTCCCATCCCAATTACAACAAATGATTTCATCTGTTTTCACTCCTATTCAACCATCATCAACCAACCATCACGTTCTCTTCCGGATACCGGAATTTTTCGTTTCCGTTCTTGCGGTTTAGGGCAAATGCGACCGAGATCGTCAATACGCCACCCCTGCCGAATATCATCAAGCCGATCAAAACCAGCTTGCTGAAAGCTGAAAGATGTGGCGTAATACCGGTACTGAGCCCCACCGTGGCGAACGCAGAGATACACTCGAACAGGGTATCCTCAAATGAAAAACCATCTACAGCCATGATGGCCAGCGTTGCAACGATCACAACAATCATGCCGATCATCAAAACTGCAACCGCGCGGTTAACCAGATTGTGGGTAATCCGCCGTCTGGAGATATTCACATCGTTTGCGCCCTTGACCGCTGCGACCACAGCAAAGATCAAGACCGCCAGGGTAACCGTCTTGATACCGCCCGCCGTAGATCCTGGCGAGCCGCCGATGAACATAAGAATGTTAGTGGTCAGCTTAGAAGCAGGCGTCATCTGCGCAATATCGATCGTGTTAAATCCGGCTGTACGCGGCGTCACGCTCTGGAACAGGGACGCCATCAGCTTTTGACCCAACGGCATGTTGCCCATGGTAGCCGGATTGGAATATTCAAACACAAAAAATAGAACAAACCCTGTTACCAGTAAAACCACCGTTACCACCAGGGCCAGCTTGGTATGCAGCCGGCAGCGCCTCATACATCGTGCGTTGACCAGCACATCCTCCCATACGCCAAACCCAAGGCCGCCGATGATAATAAGCAGCATAAGTCCCAGATTGATGATAACATCGCCGGAATAGGCGGTAAAACTTGAAAAAGCCTCTTTTTGTCCCATTACGTCGATCCCGGCGTTGCAAAAAGCAGAAACTGAATGGAACACCGACTTGAATATCCCATTTAAAAAACCAAATTCCGGGATAAAACGCATCATAAAAAGCAAAGTGCCGATTGATTCAAACATGAGTGTACCCAGCAGGATGTGCTTGCTGAGCCGGACGATTCCAACCATCTTGTTTTGATTTAAAGATTCGGCCATTAAAAGCCGTTCCTTCATGGTAATGGTACGTCCGACAAACAGCGACAGCAGCGTCGCAAACGTCATAAAGCCCAGCCCGCCCATCTGTATCAGACACAAAATCACGAATTGGCCAAACAAAGACCAATGGGTGTAGGTGTCTACCACCACCAGGCCGGTCACACAAGTCGCGGTCGTTGCCGTAAAAAAGGCGTTTAAAAAGCCGATGCTCTGCCCGTCTCTCGATGCGGCAGGCAAGCACAAAAGTACTGCGCCCAGCAAAATAATCCCGATAAAAATCAAGACGATAAAGCGGGTCGTCGTCAGCCTCATCTTTCTTTTCAGGCGTAGCAAAAATGACAATACCGCTGTAAACAGATAATTTTTTTTCATGTCGTTTCCCATCCACTGCAAAAAATTTCAGACCCGTAAAAACGGGTCCGTCAATTTTATTATTTACAGGCTCGCCTTGGCGGTCTCTACGAGTTTAGCAAAAGCCTCGCTGTCGTGGATCGCCAACTCGGAAAGCAGCTTGCGGTTCATCGTGATACCCGCCTTTTTAAGGCCGTTCATGAACCGGGAATAGTTCATATCATTCATCTTGCAAGCCGCGCTGATGCGGGTGATCCACAGCCGGCGAAAATCTCTTTTGCGGTTCTTCCTGCCCACATATGCATAAGCAAGCGAGCGCATCACCGCTTGATTTGCAATGCGGAATTGTTTCCCCTGCGCGCCGCGGAAACCCTTGGCAAGCTTAAGTATTCTTTTATGTCTCTTTCTGGTGGCTTTTGCCCCTTTTATTCTGGCCATTTTAAAATCCTCCTATTCCTTTTCGATTATTTGTAAGGTAATAATTTTTTAATGGTAGTGGCGTTCGCGTCGCTGGCATACCCGATCTTGCGCAAACCACGTTTTCTCTTGGTGGACTTTTTGGTCAGAATATGGCTTTTGTACGCCTTGCCCCTTTTGACTTTCCCATTTTTCGTAAGAGAGAACCGTTTGGCGGCACCTCTATGCGTTTTCAATTTTGGCATTTTTACAAACTCCTTCCCAAAGTATAAAATATGATTACACTGCTTATTTCGGCACTTTCGGTGCAATAAACATGATCATGCTTCTGCCCTCTAATTTTGGCATACGCTCCACCGTGCCATACTCCACGATCGCTTCTGAAAATCTGATCAATAGGGCCTGCCCCAGTGAGGTGTGCTGCATTTCACGTCCACGGAACCGTACCGCGACCTTCACCTTGTCGCCGGCTTTTAAGAACCGGATTGCATTATTCAGCTTGGTCTGATAATCATGTTCGTCGATCGACGGAGAAAGACGAACTTCTTTGATATCAATCACACGCTGGTTCTTCTTGGCCTCTTTTTCCCTCTTCGCAAGCTCAAACTTGTACTTACCGTAATCCATGATCTTGCATACGGGTGGCTTTCCTTGCGGGGCGATCTTCACAAGGTCGAGATCCTTCTCCACCGCCAGACGTTTTGCGTCGGCACCGTTCATGATACCAAGCTGCTCCCCGTCCGGGCCAATCACCCTAACCTCTTTGTCCCTGATTGCGTCATTGATCAAAAGTTCTTTGCTGATGGCCGTACACCTCCTATAAAATAAAAACAAAAACGGACAGAATACACCTGCCCGTCGCATACAAAACAAAGCCTTCCGCTTCGATCATATTGACCCGGGCGAACCAACTCGCAAGGGTGAGAGACAGGCGCCTCTTCTTTGTTTACTAAATGATTTTACCATGCAAAATGGGGTTTGTCAAGTCTTTTTTACAGAATCAAAAACTTACGATACCCGTTCAGATCGAATTAACTCATACCTGCCTGCCTTCAAAACAGCGACAAGCTGCTGGGAGGCAGTCACCGGTTCATCTGTCAGGATACCGCCGGTGGCGACGTTTTCGGCAAAATGGCAGTCGGAACCGGAAATGCCTTTCAAATGGTTCAACTGGGCGTAAAAAGCCGCGATCGGATTGCGGGAATCGTGTATTAAGCCCCCGTTATAAACCTCGATGCCGTCGAGGAGTGGAACCGGCATAACGGTCATTCGCGTCCGGAAAGGGTGTGCCTGATAAACCACAAGCCCCTCCCTCTCTGCTAATTTTTTAAATTGCTCCAGGGTCAATTCATACAGGTAGGGGTAGCGCAGCAAAAACTCTTTGTCTATTCCATAAATCAGATAATCGTTGTGATTTTCACGGAAGGTGAGCTCCATCCCCAAAACCACATGCAACTTTGCTTCCTTTCCTTTTTCGCGGGCGAGTTCAAATCCCACAAGGTATCGTTCCACCTGCTGCTCCCAGGAAAGAATGGGATCACGCTCGAAAAAGCCTGCAAAGTAATGGTTGGTAATCACAATCGAATCGTATCCCGCTTTTTTGTATTGCTCTACCGTATCCGGCGCGCTGATATTCGCGCAGGGACTTACCTCGCTCGTATGTACATGTAAATCCGTCCGATACATCCTACTCGCCCCTTTCTCAAAAAAGAGTCATGAAACAAAGGCCCCGGTATCCAGGGCCTTACCTTCTACTTAATATTGAAAGCCTCGTTGATCTCTTCTACCTCTTCGTCGGTAATCTTGTTGATGGTTCCCAAGCATTTGGAATCGATGATCGACTTTGCACTGTATTCCGCCACTTCCAAACGGTCAAAGGCATTGATCAGCGAATCTCCCGTTACGATCAGGCAGTCATTTTCAACGATTACAACCGGCGATTTTGAATTGAACTCCTGGGCGGTGAGCTCACTCTGCATGAAGCTGGAGCCAAACGGCAGTTTCTTCACCTCGCGCAAGGCGATATAACTTTCCGGAATGGTACGTGAATCAAACGGCTCGTCAGTGACCGCAAACGCCATGATGTTCGGCGGATGCGCCACGATAATCGAATTCGTCTCCGGGTGCTGCTCATAGATATACTGGTGCAGCCGAACCGAACGGCTCGGATTCTTACCGGCTTCCTTCTTTCCGTTTTCGATCCGTACCAGATCGCTTTCCGTCAGATAAGCGCGGTCCATATTATACGGTGTTATGATAAAATTATTCCCGTCGATCCTCTGGGAGAAGGTGCCCTGTGTGCTGGTAAACAGGCGTTGCTTGTAGGAACGCTTGATCATCTTGCACATATGCGTGCGCGCCTCACGCTCTGCGCTGGTGTAATTTTCGGCGACAAATTCATCCATCTCCGCGTTGTTCTTTGATTTTGAAATCTTCACATAAGCGTCTGACAACGATTTCGGCGTGCCGATGCTAAGAGCGTTGACCTCCAGACGGGCGCAGAATTCAAGTGTCTCGAATGCCATGAAAGCCCTAAACAGGTTGGAGCTTCCGACTACCACGCCGTGGTTGGCCATCATTACGGTATTCACGCCCTTGTCGAACTCGTTGGCGATCTTTTCTCCCAGTGTGGTGCTGCCCGGCAGGTCATACCCCGCCATGCAAACCTCGCCGCAAACCACGTTTGCATTGGGGATCAGATTCGTGTTCGGAATCTTACCAACCAGGCTGAACGCAACCAACGTCGGCGGATGCGCGTGCAAAACCGCTTTGATGTCCGGCCTCCTCTTATAAAGAGTGGAATGGAACGGCAGCTCCACCGATGGCTTGTAGCGGCCGATCACCGTGCCGTCGGGCTTCACACACATAATATCATCCCGTGTTAAGGTGCCCTTGTCGATCCCGCTTGGAGTAATCCAGATATCACCGGCCTCGTCCATAATTGAGAGATTCCCGCCGGATGTCGTAGTCATCCCATAGCCGTAGATACGCTCCATGATCGTAACGATCTGGTCGGCGGGATGCATGATATCAAATCTCATTTCACTATCACGTCCTTTCTATACTATCGTATCATAAACAGCCATTTTTGCAATTCTTTTTCTAACCAAAATTCAGATTAATTCCCAGATTTTTTTGTTAATTTTTTGTCATATAGCATAAGACGGAAAAACGGCGAAATCGTCTTTCCGTCCCTGGTATTCTTAGATAAATTTTTTCATATGATTCAGGGCTGACTTTTCCAGCCGGCTGACCTGTGCCTGACTGATGCCGATCTCCTGGGCGACCTCCATCTGGGTCCTTCCCTCGTAAAACCGCAGGTTTAAGATATGCTTTTCGCGGTCGTTGAGGTTGCGCATCGCCTCGCGCAGAGCGATTTCCTCGATCCAGTTTTCGTCCAGGTTCTTTTCGTCGCTCACCTGATCCATCACAAAGATCGCGTCCCCGCCATCGTGGTACACCGGCTCGTACAACGAAACCGGGTCCTGGATCGAATCCAGCGCGAAGACCACATCTTCCTTTGGCATGTCAAGCTCCTTGGCGATCTGTTCGATGTTCGGCTCCTTGCCCTCCTGCGCCGTGAGCCGTTCCCTGACCTGCAGTGCCTTATAGGCGGTGTCGCGGAGTGACCGGCTGACCCGAATCGAGTTGTTGTCGCGCAGATAACGGCGGATTTCTCCAATGATCATCGGAACTGCATAGGTCGAAAACTTGACATTTTGGCTGGTATCGAAATTATCGATTGATTTGATCAAGCCGATACAGCCGATCTGGAACAGGTCGTCAACATATTCACCACGGTTGTTGAAGCGTTTGATCACACTTAACACCAGTCTTAAATTTCCTTGGATGAATTCTTCTCTCGCCTTCCTATCTCCCTGTTTGATCCGTTCAAACAGTTTCATCTTTTCATCGTTGGTAAGTACCGGAAGCTTTGCTGTATTTACACCGCATATCTCAACCTTATTTATCATACCAAAAGACCTCCGTGATTGTAATAGTGACAATAATCAGTATTACCACGGAGGCCTTTTTTATACTAAAAAATTACTTTTGTTGCCGGTTCGGATCGGTGTCCAAACTATCATCCGGCGCATTTTCCTGTGCGGCGGCGCCGCATTCAGAGCACACCATTTTGCCGTTCACTTCGCAAAAATTGGTATCCTTGCCGCAGGCGTTACAATATTGTATATCGTCGCCATAGCCTTTGGCCTTTGTTTCCGGGTTGGACATGATTCCAAGCAGAGCCAAAATAGTACAAACGCTGATCGTGATTCCATGAACCGCGTCGACGTCTACACTGACATGCAGCAGGGCCAGAATCGCCAATATCTGAGAAACGATACTGATGACTACAGAAGGTTTTTTCAATCTTTTTAAGATTAAGCTGAATTGCTTTTTCACAGCAATCCCCCCTCCTGACATGATATGCAACAGAGGGAGAATGTGTGTCAACCAATAATCAAAAATTTTGTCAACCGCCAGCCGCAGATTTTATCACCCGTTCTTAATATCTGCAATTATAATGATCCATCCGTTCATGCAGTTTTTCGATTGAGATTTCTCCCGGCTTGCATTTGCTTTGCAGAGCCAATCCGGCCGCCAGCCCGGCCGCTTCACCGATACAGCAGCAAATCGGCATGATCCGGTAGCCGGACTGCGCCTCGTGCGTCGAGGAGATACAGCGCCCCGCCACCAGCAGATTGTCCGCGCCTTTCGGAAGTAGGGAACGGTATGGTATCGTGTAATAATCGGTGTGCGGAAGCAACTTGCGGTGCGTCCCGCTGCCGTCCGGGCTGTGGATATCCACCCCGTAATTTCCGCACGCGATCGAATCCTCAAACTTGCGGCATCCGCACAAATCCTCTTCGGTCAGGGTATATGCCCCGTCGACCATCCTGCTTTCCCGCACACCGGTTTGCGGTGCGGAGGCCAGCAGGGTGCAGTTTTCAAATCCCTCTATATTCTCCTTCATAAAGCGATATAGCTCGTAGACCTGCTCGCGCGCGCGGCGTTCCGCCTCGCTCAGATCAAAGGCATCCAGCGGAGAAAGCTTGACAACGCGGGTGGAATTAAAATGGATCACGCCGTCGGATACATGATAGAAAAGCAAGACATCTTCGCGCGGATTTTTAATCTTTCCCTCCCGTTGAAACTGCTGATAAATCCCGTTGATCTTGGGTCGAACTCTTTTAAATGCCTCCATTTCCACATTCGCCAGCCGAAAACAAAGCGTCATTGGCTGGCAGAGCTGGTCAGCTTCCCTACCAACATGATAGGGACAGCTCGCAAGAGCCGAAAGGTCAGCGTCCCCGGTGGCGTCTATAAAACAATCCGCCATAAACTCCATCGTGCCCGATTTATTCACAACGCGAACAGACGTAATACGCTCTCCTTCCTTGTTTACCGCCTGTAAACAGGAATGGAACAAAACCTCCACCCCCGCCTCCTGCGCGAGACGGTCCAGCACCAGCTTCAATATCTCCTCGCTGAAAGTCTCGCGGTTTTCCTTCAGCCCGCCGAGCGCATCGAGCCGTTTTAAGATTTCTTCAAATATTCCCTTGCTGAGAAGCTCGGCGCCTTGCTCGGTTTTTAAAGTGTAACGCATAAACGGGTTTACATAACAAGCGCAAGCCGCCCCGCCCAAAAAGCCGTAACGCTCAATAAGCAATACCTTTGCACCCTCGCGCGCAGCGGCGACAGCTGCCGCAACGCCGGTAAAGCCTCCGCCTGCCACAATCAGATCATATTTCAAACCAAACGCCTCCATTTTTTATAGTATCTACATTAAACCGCAAACCAAACTCAAAATCTTCCACAAATCGAACAATAAACTTGCACTAATCTTACTAAAATAGTATAATAAAATTGTTTCTGGCAATAAAAATGCAAGAGGAGGAAACAAGATGGGAGATATCCTTGCTTTGCAGCATTTGATTGATGAGCTGTCTCCAGCTATCCACGTCAGCCTGCTTGACGTTTCCGGAATCACCAGCCATCCCGCTTTTGGGCTAAATCCTGCGCACACAACACATACCCGTCCGTTTTGCGATGCCGCCAAAACCACCGCGAGGGGCCTGCGGCTCTGCCTTTCCTGCAAAGCGCTTACCGTAAAAAAGGCAATTCAAAGTTCGCGGATGTTTACCGGTCAATGCCCATACGGTATCACTGAAACAGTTTGTCCGGTCGCATCCGGCGGCCGGCTGCTCTGTATCCTGTATGTCGGCAACGTGGTATGCGACAGCTCAGAGCTAAAAAAACGGATCAATAAGGTATGTGCTCTCACCGGCGTCCCTCCCGTTGCTTTGCTCGAACAAACAAACACCCTAAGCCATCAGGACTCCAAAAACGCCTGCGAGCATATCGCCCGGATTATCCAAAGCTACGTTCTCCTGCTGTTTGAGCACTATAAGCCCGTAGTATCCTCCAATCATCATTGGGCGGTTACGGCGCTTCAAAACTATGCGGCATTGTATTATAACAAAGACCTGAAGCTGCACCGCCTCGCGCGCCTGCTTTATCTGAATGAAAATTATCTGGGCCGGCTTTTCCGAAAAAAAACGGGGGTCAGCTTTTCAGAATATGTCAATTCGATCCGCCTTCGCCAGGCCTGCCGCCTGCTGAGGGAGGGAACCGATACGGTCCTTGCCATTTCACTTGCAGTGGGGTTTAATCATGTTGCCTATTTCAACCGCCTGTTTCAGCGGAAAATGAAAAAATCTCCCCTGCAATACCGGAAACAGTTTGACAAATGATCCAAAGCGTGATATGATTATTGAAATTAAATATTGGATTTGCGGGGGAACTGAACAGTTGAGAAGGTTAAAACCTGACCCTTTGTACCTGATGTAGTTAATACTACCGTAGGAAGGCAAGCCATACTGTCTATTTTTGTTATCAAAATAGCTTATCCTTGCTGATAAGCTATTTTTTTATAAACGGAAAGGAGGCAAATTATGAAACATCTGTTGACAATAGCTGGTTCTGACAGCTGCGGCGGCGCCGGAATCCAGGCGGACATCAAAACCTTTTCTGCGCTGGGTTGTTACGCCATGAGTGTCATTACCGCCGTCACTGCCCAAAATACCCAGGGCGTTCGGGATGTGTGCAACCTGCCCGTCAATATTGTAGAGGGGCAGATCGACGCAATTTTTCAGGATATCCGGGTGGATGCAGTCAAGGTCGGCATGGTCTCACAGACCGCCATCATCGAGGCGATTGCGGAAAAACTGGCGTTTTATAAGCCGGAAATCATTGTGGTTGATCCGGTCATGGTGTCCAAAAGTGGCTGCAACCTGCTTGAGCCGGAAGCCACGGACGCATTGATCCAAAAGCTTTTGCCGCTTGCCACCCTCATTACGCCCAACATTCCGGAAGCGGAGGTTATCACGGGACGCGTACTCAAGGAAGCCGGAGAACGGGAGGCCGCGCTGTTGCAGATGCATCGGATGGGTGCGAAAAACGTCCTGCTCAAAGGCGGCCATCTGGAGGGAGATGCGGAGGATCTGTTGTTCGACGGAGATGTGGTAACCCGCTTTTCTGCCAAGCGAATCCTCACTAAAAACACACATGGGACAGGCTGTACCCTCTCCTCTGCGATCGCTGCCAACCTGGCAAACGGCTGCTCCGTCCCGGACGCTGTACGGCGGGCAAAGGAGTATATTACCACCGCCATTGCACATGCCATTCCCCTTGGCAAGGGGGTTGGCCCGACCAACCACTTTTACCACCTGTACCAGCAGGCCGGTTTAACAAAAGAATCTTAAAAATGGAGCTGACAAAAATGAAACCATGTGATACCATCAAAAATGATGTACTAAAGGTGATCGCCGAGGTGCATCAGAAAAAGCCAATGATCGAATGTCTGACCAATACGGTGACAATCGGCGACTGCGCCAACATCATCCTGGCAAGCGGCGCATCCCCGATCATGGCGGAGGATATCCGCGAGATTGATGAGATCGTATCTGCCGCCGGTGCGGTGGTCATAAATATCGGCACATTGAAGCCGGAAATGACCGAGGCCATGCTGGCCGCCGGAAAAAAGGCCAACGAAGTCGGTGTCCCGGTCGTCCTTGATCCGGTCGGAGCGGGCGCGAGCAAGCTGCGAAACGACGTATCTGCCCAGCTTTTGGATCAGGTTACATTTCAGGTGATCCGGGGAAATATGTCTGAAATCCGCGCGCTGGCAGGATTCGCCTCCCAAACCAAAGGGGTGGATGCCGGCGGAAGCGACGCGGCTTCGTTTGAAAATATCGAAGCAAGCGCCTCTGTGGTACGGCGGCTGTCCCAAAAGCTGGGCTGTGCCGTAGCGGCAACCGGCGCGCTTGACATTATCGCATATGGTGACACGGCCTATGCGATCCAAAACGGCCATCCCATGCTCGAGGATGTGACCGGCACCGGTTGTATGACCTCCTCTCTGGCGGGTTCATACTGCGGCGCAGGGCTGAACCTGCCGGCAGCCGAGGCGGTCACAGCGGTTCTCGCCATGTGTATCGCCGGTGAAAAGGCACAGGAATATGCGGTCAAATACGCGGAGGGCGGTATCGGAACTTTTCGCGAAAAGCTGTTTGATTACATCTATACCCTCTCGGATCAGGATATTAAGGAAAGGGGCAAAATTTATGAACTGTGATTATTCGCTCTATCTGGTGACCGACAGCGACCTCTGCCCCGGCGCGGAGCTTCCCGCTGTTATCCAAAGTGCGATCGAGGGCGGTGTAACGGTCGTCCAGGTACGGGAAAAGGACGCCTCGACCCGAGCGTTTTACCAGACCGCCCTACAGATTAAGAAGATCACCGACGCGTATCACGTCCCCCTAATTATCAATGACAGGCTTGATATCGCCCAGGCCATCGATGCGGACGGTCTGCATATCGGGCAAAGCGACCTCCCCGCCCCCATTGCCCGTAAAATTCTTGGCAAAGACAAGCTGCTTGGCATATCCGTTGGAAGTCTGGCGGAGGCGGAAGAAGCGGTGCGCGCCGGGGCGGACTATCTGGGCGTGGGAACCGTGTTCCCTACCAGTACCAAGGACGACGCGGAATTGATTACCGCCGATGAAATCAAACAAATCCGCAAATCCATCCAGCTGCCGTTGGTGGCGATCGGCGGAATCAAAGCGAATAAATTGACGGAATTAAAGCCGTTTGCATTCGACGGGATAGCGGTGGTATCCGCCATCATCGGCCAACCCGACCCAAAAGCGGCGGCTTTGGCCCTAAAGAAGGGATGGGTAAAGCAGTGAGCTTTCACGGCGCGATTTTCGACCTTGACGGCACCTTGGTTGATTCCATGTGGGTGTTTGGAGACCTGCTCCCCACCTCGCTCCATAGAAGACAGATTGCCTGTGAGCAGGAATTGGTAGATACGATAAAAAATATGACCTTCCAGCAATCGGCGGAATATGTAACCCGAAGGTTTGATCTGGACATTTCACCCGAACAGCTGATGGAAGAATGGAACGGCATCCTTCTGGAGCACTACCGAAACGACCTGGTTTTAAAGGCCGGTGCTGCCGAATACATTAGACGTCTGCATAACCAGGGCGTTCGTCTGTGTGTGGCGACCTCAAATTTCAGGGAAGCGTGCGAGGCGGTTTTGCAAAGCAACGGCATTTTGGACTGTTTTGCGTTTATTCTGATCTCGGACGAAGTTGGGCAAAATAAAACCAAACCGGATATTTATATAGAATCCGCTCGCCGGCTGGGTTGTAAGCCAGCGGATTGCATGGCGTTCGAGGATATCCTGGCTGGTATCCGATCCGCCAAGGGAGCTGGTATGCAGGTTACCGGCGTGTACGACTCTTATTCCGAAGCGGACACAGAAGAGATCAAAAAATGGTCAGACCGTTATATCGTAAGCTTTCAGGAACTCCTGTCCGAATGAACAAATCTGACTTGGCACAAAGATAAATTGTTTATCTGACCAAAAGAGCCGGTGGAATAACTCCACCGGCTCTTTTTCAAATTCCTTATGCCTCCGCTTCCCGCAGCCTGTCCACAACGCTCTGCTTCGTCACCGTGCGCAGTACAATGACAGGCAGAAGCAAACCGACTGCCAAAATAACCGGGATGGTCACAATAAGCGGCAAAATCGTAAACTGATAAGAGAAAAACCACAAATTTGCCGAAATTGCCTTGACAATCACAGCGGAGAACAATACGCTCAATACCAGCGACACAGCGCCTGCCGCAGCGGTGTAGCAGAGGCCTTCGCATACCAAAAGCCTGCGGAGCTGCCGGTTGGTCATACCAATGGATTGCAGCATGGCAAATTCACGGCGCCTGGTGATGATGCTGGTGAGCATAGAGTTGATAAAATTCAAAATACCGATCAACCCAATAATCAGACTCAACATTCCGCCGACCAGCAGAACCATGTTGCGCATTCCTTCAAATTCCTTGACGCGTACAGCCTTGGAACTGTAGTTCATAACGGGTTCAACCGACTCGGTATACTTTTGCAGAAACGCTTCCATCCCCTGCTCCTCGCTGTCAGCGACATTATAGGCATAGCTCATGACACCGGGATGGTTTACCATCGTCGTGTAAACAGTAGAGGGAATGTAAAAAGAATAGTCATATCCCCGCCCGCAGGAGTTGGTGTAGTTGTGGATCGCCACCTTCGCCATAACCGTAAATTCCCGGGTGGCATATTCGTTGTCCCGCGCCGTCTCCCCGTCTCCCTTGTAATTGTGCAGGGTTACGGTGTCGCCGATCGAAAAATGCGACGACTCCATACGGGGGCTTCCATCGTCGTGCAGAGCTACGCCCTCTAAAATGTAATCGCCGCTTTTGAGCTTGTCAACGTCGATCTCTCCTTCCAATACATCCAGCCTGTAAAGAGGCAGGTCGTCCAGTCCATAGACGATCGCCATAGGATTGCCGTCCAAATGCCTGTTATACTGGACAGTGGAATCCGTATCCTCCACCGAAAACGCCTCCGCGTCGGCGTTGGCAAACAACCGCCCACCTTCTTCGAAGCCAGGCTGCTGCCGGACAGCTTCCATCATCTGTTCCGAGACAGAGTTTTCCGTTCCGGTAAAATCATAGTTAAAATAATCGGCATGAGCGATCAAAAAATCTGTATCCACAAAGGTAGAGAGAAATTTATCCATGTCAAACCCGAGGCTGAAGGTGTAAAGGGTATTAAACAATACCAAACTCAAGGACATCGACAGAACCACCAGCACAGTCCGCTTCCTGTTCCGACCCATGTTGGCTCCGGCCATGCCTGCAAGCAGGGAGCCATGCCTGCCCCTGCGTTTCTTTTTCCGGCCACGTCCGCTATTCTCTGTGTAGCGGACAGCCTCGACCGGTGAGACGCCGGCCGCGATCCGGCCCGGCTTGCTTGTGCTGATTGCTATAGTGATCAGGGCAAACAGGGTGCTGCCGATAAAAATCAAAGGATTGGCTTCGGTAGAAAACTGTGCGCCGGCTGCATAGGTCTGGTTCATAATAACCGGAACCACGCCGCAGCCAATGAAAAATCCCGCCACTAAACCAATGGGGATACCGATACAGGATAACAGCAAAGCCTGCCTGCGAATGATCCGTTTGATCTGCTTTCCCGTCGTTCCAATGGTTTTCAGCAGCCCATAAAACCGGATATCCTTAATGACGGAAATCTGAAAAATATTATAGATAATCAAATATCCCGTTAAGATAATCAGCAGCAATGCGGCCAAAGCGCCCGCGACCGTCCCCGGATCCATGGAAAAGTTGGTGGACAAATAAGACCAGTTTACATTGCTTGCAATAAAATTCGCCGCATTTTCATCCATAGAGTACCCACTCTCGGTAATCACCCGTTCCACCTTGTTCTCTAGGTTGAATGAGTTTCGAAACATCATGTAGCAATTGATTACGCCCGTCATCTCGCTGTTTTGCTTATAGCTGTTATGGAGTTCCCCGATGTGCTCGTCCACATAGGCGCGGGAGGTGACCATCATGGAGACGTTAAAAACCGGATCGGCCTCCCACCAACCGCAGAGCACAAAATCGCGGGACACCTTCTGTCCGTGCACCGTCAGTTCAAGCGTAAGAGGAGCGCCAAGCTCCTGTGGAAGCCCTAACATCTTGATTGTTTTGGTATCCATGATGATCTCGTTAGCCTTTTCCGGTTTGTGTCCGGTGGTGGGTTCACAAAAGCCGAGCTTCATGGCGGTGTCATCCATGTAATAAAACTCGCCGCGGCGCTTGAGCAGCGTCTCGTTATCCACACTGTCGCACAGAATCCGGTTGTACGAGATCTCGGTGAGAAGTTCGTGCTCCTTTATGTTTTCGTACTCCTCGTCTGTGATGTATTTGAGCACACCCATCCCGTCGCCGCCCGCCTGCCGCATGGTCTGGCGCTGAAAATTTTCAACGATGCCGCTGCCAATGGTAAAAAGTGTGGTGAACAAAAGGGCCGTCAGCGCGATGGCGCAGACCGCAATGATATTTCTGGATTTCGCGGCACGGAAACTTTTGTCCGACAGCCTGCGTACCGCCTTTTTATTATCCACCTTAAGCACTGTGATCACCTGCGATTCTGCCATCCTCGATCCGGATGATACGCTGCGCCATCTGGGCGATCTCTTCATTGTGCGTAATTATAACGATGGTCTGTCTGAATTTCTCTCCCGTGACCTTGAGCAAACCCAAAACATCCAGGCTGGTTTTGGAATCCAGGTTTCCGGTCGGCTCGTCGGCCAGAATGATCGCGGGCTTGGTCGCCAGCGCCCGCGCAATGGCGACGCGCTGTTGCTGGCCGCCCGAAAGCTGGCTCGGCAGATTGCTGAGCTTCGATTCCAGTCCCAAAACCGAAATAATACTTTTCACGTAGCTTTTGTCCACCGTATTGCCGTCCAGCTCAATGGGAAGCGTGATATTTTCATAAACGTTAAGCACTGGCACCAGGTTGTAGCTTTGAAATACAAACCCGATTTTCCTGCGCCGGAAAATGGTAAGCGCGTCGTCCCGAAGCTTGAAAAGATCCGTGCCGCCAACGGCCACGCTTCCGCCGGTTGGCCGGTCGAGGCCGCCGAGCATGTGCAGCAGCGTTGATTTTCCGCTGCCCGAGGTACCGACAATCGCGGCAAATTCGCCATCTTCAACCGTCAAATCCACACCATCAAGTGCCTTTACAGTGGTGTCGCCGCTGCCATAATATTTTTTCAAGCCTTTCGTTTCCAATATCTTCATATCCTTTTCCTCCAAACGATTGTTGATGTTTATATTATAGCAGCCACTTCTTTCAAGATTCTTTCGAGGAAGTGACAGGTTTGACACAAGTACCCCCCGCCTAAAAAACGGGGGGTACTTATACCGTTGCGCCGCCTAGCGGCAATATTCTCGGATTGCGCGGCTCATAAACATTGCCGTCCCATATCCGAAACGGTCCAGGTTTTGCGCAAACCGTTCGTCGGACGCATACATCTCGCCCAAAGAGGCCAAAATTTCTTTTGTGCAATCGTAATAATAGTTTGAAATATGCTCCTGCCATTGTTTCACCAGCGACTGTGCCTCGTCACAATCCGGCGTCCGGTCGCGGTTTGCGGCAAATCCTCTGAAAATCCGGTCCGCCTTTTTTTGAATATTTGCCTGTTCTTCGGCGGTGTACTTTTTCCCGCTTGCCTGGCTGTACTCCTTGGTGTGACCGTATTGGGCGGCGACCTCGCTCTTTTTTACAACCGGAATTTGCAGTTCGGTCAGCCAGTCGTCCTCACTATCCTTGTTCCAAATTCCATCAATATAGTTTTCCCTGGGACTCCCGATCATCGTGTATTCGTTTTGCTCGATCCATTGAAAAGCAAAAGCATACGCGTCGGACAATCCATCGAACCCTCCCTTGTGGAACACAGAGACAGCTGTGACAGAAGGGATTTTTTTGAATACAATATCCTCAAAATCGGGTTTCATCTCAGTAACCGCCTCACAGAACTCTACATGGATATCCTTTTCCCGGTACTCGTTGTCAAGATACGTAATAAAGCAGTATTCCGGCCTTGCACACTGCAACCCCGGGTACTTTTTCGAAACCTGCCGGCCAATCGCCGGGATTAACTTAAAATACGCATGGTAGTTGAGCACCCTCATCCGTTTGGAATACACGGTGCATTCCGGTAATTCTTTGATCGTTGCCGCATAATTCATAAAAAACTCCTCCCCTGTCAGGATAAATTCAATTCGGGAGAGCTGGTTTTCCTGCTCGGC
>CABSMD010000011.1 GCA_902478725.1 uncultured Clostridia bacterium | reverse complement strand
AGTTTTATATGGGCTATGCCTTAAAGAATAAAAAGCTGGTCTGCCTGGATGCGGGGCATTTCCACCCGACCGAGAGCATTGTGGATAAAATATCGGCCCTCTACCAGTTCATGGATGAAATATTGTTGCATGTCAGCCGTCCGGTGCGGTGGGACAGCGACCACGTCGTGATCTATAACGATGAGCTGGTAGCGATCGCGCAGGAGCTGGTGCGCGGCGGGTATCTGGATAAAACCCATATCGCGCTTGATTTCTTCGACGGAAGCATCAACCGGATCGCGGCCTGGACGATCGGGATGCGCAGCACACTCAAAGCAATTTTGTACGCGATGCTGGAGCCGACCGCAATGCTGCAATATTCCGAAGTGGCCGGTGACTTTACCACCCGTCTTGCAATGCTGGAGGAATTGAAGTTCTATCCCTTCCGCGAGGTCTGGCAGGAATACTGCAAGCAGTATGATGTGCCCTCCGGCCATCAGTGGATACAGGAAGCAAAGGAATATGAAAATACCGTGCTTGCCAATCGGTAAGCGCTGCCGGCGGCGGACGGATCCGCCGGATAAAATAGAAGCGCCCTATGCGGCGCTTCTATTTTATTCCCTTGTCCATCGTATTGTTAATCATCTTGTCGTTGTCGGAGATTGCAAAAAATATAAGAGCGAAACTGACCTTGCCCATATACAAGGTGGAATAAAAGGCATGGTTGTAGGGCGTGACCTGCAAATAAAAATCTCCCAGCTTTTGTTTGACCGTCACGCGGTAATCGCCCCCGTGATACCGAATCCGAATCGGCTCCTCCTCCATGAAAGTAATTTCATACCCCTCATTGGTTAATTCCTGCTGGTTTTCCTGTATATAGCATTGAAATTCTACCAAAATGAGCTGCTTTTTCACCTCATAACTATTTTTATTCGACTTCCCGTCGATAAACTCACTTGCGCTAATATGGAAGGTCCGGCAGACGTTTATCAGCTTCTTTAAGCTGATGCTTCGTGTACCCCGTTCAATGCATCCCCAATATTCCACGTTGTCTCCTGTTTTTTCGCAAAACTCTTCCCGTGACATGTTGTTTTTTTCTCTAAACCTGCGCAGCCGGAAGGCGATTTTTTTGATTTCGTCGTCAATATTCATGAGAACTCCCCCTTATATGGGTTTACAACTGAAGCTATTATAATATAAGGATATAAATTTTAACAGTTGCAAAGGTGAAGGGTTGCTGTGACAAAACTATACAACCTGTCATTGTCATAATAGCAGAAAAAAGGAAGCCTGTCTGTATTACATTTGCCATACGGTTTGACAGCAAAGCTTGAATAGAGTAAGATAAATAAGAATATATTCAACGGAGATGGTATAATATGGAAGAAAATAGAAAACAAAAGCTTCAAAAAATCCTGCAACGCCCGCTTCCGGACGGCTTCAAGCGGACGGGGGTTACAAAAGAGTATTATCTCGACGTAATCGAGCAGTGCGTCCGCGCCTACCCGAAGGAGGAGATGGCGCGGATGGAGGCGGCGGACGACATCCAGTCCTACTCCCGTCTGCTCAGCTCCTTATCTCTGCTTCTGTCCGCCGGAAGAATGCCGGGCTATAGTGCGCTGTGGGAGGAAATGATGACCCGCGCCTGCGTCGCGCTCCCGCAGGTGAAAAAGCAACAACAGCTGGACTTTTCGGTAAAAGAGCTGATAATCGCCTACCGCCTGATGAAAAACCGCGTCAGTTCTGAAACGCTGGGAAAATGGCGGGAAGCCCTGTCCCGCGTCACGCCGGAGGAGTATTTCAAATATACGACCGGCGAAAATAATAACATCAATATTTATAATATGGCGGGCGAGGCGCTGCGGGAGGCCGAGGGGATGACCGATACAACCGCCTATTTTCAAAAATGCTGGCCCGCACAGTTGCAAAAGTTTGATGAAAATGGCATGTACTTAGACGAGGGATGGGGAAAGAAAAATCCTATCCTGTATGACTTGACCACCCGCGTGCAGATGCAGCTGATCCTTGGAAGCAGCTACCAGGGCGCGTTTGCCAAAGATTTGGATTGCGTAATGGCCGACGGAGGCCTGATGACCCTGTTCACCCAATCGGCGGCGTTCCAGCTGCCCTATGGCGGCCGATCGAACCAATACCTGTTCAATGAGGCGCTCATCGCCTCCAACTGCGAGTATGAGGCCGTGCGCTGGAAACAGCGCGGCGATCTTGTGCTGGCGGGCGCGTATAAGCGCGCCGCGCACCTTGCCATTCAAACGATCGGCCGGTGGCTTTGCGCCAAAAAGCATATCAAAAATTTCTATCCCCAGCCGGAGGTTGGCTGTGAGGGCTATGGCTACTATACGAAATATATGATTACCCTGGGCAGTTTTTTGGCAATCGGCTGCCTGTTTGCGGACGATTCGATCGAGGAGTCGCCCGCGCCCGCGGAGCTTGGAGGATACGTCTTAACCACCACCTCCGAGTTCAATAAGGTGTTCGCCAACTGTGCCGGCTATTCGGTGGAGCTGGATACCGCCGCGGATTTTCACTATGATTCCACCGGCCTGGGACGGATTCATAAAGCGGGCGCGCCGACCGAGCTTGGGCTGTCCCTGCCCCTGACCGCCACGCCGAACTATACGGTCGCGCAGGGTGCGCAAACCACCAACCTTGCCATTGGCCCCGGCTGGACAAACGGAGAAAATGTAACATATCTTTCCGAGCTCTCCGGTGCGGCGCATACTTTGGAAATTTTGGACGAGTCGCCCGAACAAGTCTCGTTCCGCATAACCTATCAGGCAGAAGGAGCTTCCATGATGAAAGCAGCTTCCAGCACAGAAGAAGCTTCTATTAATAAAGAAAAGGTCTCCGTAGAGGAGACCTATACCATAGACCATTCCGGCGTGGCCATTGATACCGTGCTGTCCGGCGCGGATGGGCTGTGTTACCGCGTCCCCCTGCTGGTGACAAATGGGCGCGATACCACACAAATTGAGGTGGGGGAGCATACCGCGCGGGTGACCCTGGGCGGATATTGTTACACCGTATCCACGAACGGTTGTCTAACCGTGCCGCCGGAGCGTTACGCCAACCGCAGCGGCGAATACCGCGCGGCGCACATCGCGGCACCGGGCAATACCTTGCATACCACGCTATCCTTCTAACGTCCATCCGAGCTGCTCCCTTGCCTGGGACAGCTCGATCGTTTTCCCGTTCAAATAATCCAACCCATAGGCGGGCGTGGTAAAATGAAATATCAGCCTGTATGCGCACAGCGCCTGATGCTTCGCGCCGAACGGCTTGTTTTGCTCATTGGTGCCGTACTTGCCGTCGCCCAAAAGCGGGTGCCCGATCGAAGCCATGTGCGCCCGGATCTGGTGCGTCCGCCCGGTAATCAATTCCACCTCCAGCAGGCTTAAGGGGCCTCTGGTTTCCAGCGTCCGGTACTTTGTGATTGCGGTACGCGCCCCCTCCTCCGGTCTGCTTAAGACAAATACCTTATTTTTTCCGGCATCTTTTTTCAAAAATCCCTTGATTGTGCCGTGGGCGGGGGACGGTTCCCCATGCACGATACAGAGATAATATTTTGACAGCTCCTTATCCCGAATTTTTTGGTTCATCACCCGCAGCGCCTCGGCGGTCTTGGCGGCGATCACCAGCCCGCTGGTGTTGCGGTCGATCCGGTTGCACAGGGCGGGCGCAAAGGAGTTTTCCTCCTCCGGCCGGTAGGAGCCGCTTTGATAGAGATAGGCCTTTATGTAGTCAATCAGGGTGTACCGCTTTTCATGCTCATCCTCGTGCACCACCACACCGGCCGGCTTGTTTACGATCAGGATATGCGCATCCTCATAGGCAATCTCTAGGTTTGGGCGCAGGGTATAAAAGGCCTCTGCCGCCTTGCCGCCAGTCCCGTCGGTTCCACCGCCGTTCGCAAAAAACTCGTCGCTGATATAAAGGTCGAGTACGTCTCCCTCCCATAATTTTGTATCGGGCGCTGCCTTTTTCCGGTTCAGCTTCACCCGTTTCTTCCTAATATATTTATACATCATCGAAACCGGCAGGGCAGGCATGTATTTCTGCAAGAACTTGTCCAGCCGCTGTCCGGCGTCGTTCGGCCCGATTGTGACTGTTTTCACCGCTTTCACCTCCGTTTTTAGTATATAATAAACGGAGAGAAAAGTAAAAGGAAAAAAAGCTGTTTTTTTTGAAAAAAAAGCTTGCAATTTGGTGCAGTATCGTATATAATCTATCCTTGTGACGTATGGCATACGATGAAACGGGAGGTTGCCGTGAGGTTTGCGGGTAATTTCCGTGGAGAATGTCCGATTTTTAAAACCGGGCGACAGGGTCACTGTACACATGCCTCTAAGAAGGCGTTTACAAGCGTAAATCCAGACCATTTGCGTTCCATAAAAGCGCAGATGCTGTCAGTTTCGGGGATACTGCATGGCGGCCGTCAGGCGCGGACATGTAAGTCCTGCCGGTAAGACAGGGAGAAGGATTGCTGATTAGCCCACGTGAAGTGGGTTTCATTATGCGGGATGATGACACACCCGGATAAGTGTACAGAATTTCCACTGTTGTGCGTGTCGCAAATTTTTTATAGGAGGCGAAACAAATGGCAGCGGTAAAGGACAAAATCAGAATCAGACTCAAGGCATACGACCATATGCTGTTGGATCAGACGGCGGAGAGGATCGTGGAAACGGCGAAGAGGACCGGCGCAAAGGTTTCGGGACCGATTCCCCTGCCCACCCGCAAGGAGGTCATCACCATCCTGCGTGCGGTGCATAAGTACAAGGATTCCCGCGAGCAGTTTGAACAGAGGACGCATAAGCGCCTGATCGACATCCTGCTTCCCACTGCAAAAACGGTGGACGCGCTGACGAAGTTTGATTTACCTGCAGGCGTTGATATTGAAATCAAGCTGTAGGCGGCCGCACATGCGGCAGGTCATGTTGGCCCCATGCGGTCAACCAATAACCATTTAGGAGGTAAGAAAGGATGCAAAAAGCAATCATTGGCAAAAAGCTTGGCATGACACAGCTTTTCAGCCCGGACGGCGTATTGATCCCCGTCACGGTCGTAGAAGCTGGTCCCTGTACGGTAGTACAGAAAAAAGAAGTGGAAAGCGACGGCTACTTAGCGGTCCAGCTTGGCTTCTCCGACATCGAGGAGAAGAAGCTCAACAAGCCCATGAAGGGGCATTTCGACAAGGGCGGCGTAGCCTACAAGAAGTACTTAAGAGAGTTCAAACTTGAAAATGCGGCCGAACTAAACGTCGGCGACGAGCTCAAGGCAAACGTGTTTGCCGAGGGTGACCGCGTGGATGTGACCGGCATCTCAAAGGGACATGGTTTTTCCGGCACGGTAAAGCGCTGGGGCAGCCACAGAGGCCCGATGTCGCACGGTTCCGGATACCATCGGGGCGTTGGCTCGATGGGCGCCTGCTCCTATCCCGGTAAGGTCATGAAGGGCAAAAAGCTCCCCGGCCATTACGGTGTGGAGAAGGTCACAGTGCAGAATCTGGACGTGGTAAAGGTCGATGAAGAAAAGAATCTGATACTCGTCAAGGGCGCGGTTCCGGGTCCGAAGGGTGGTATCATTACGATAAAAAATACGGTTAAAACCGGCAAATAAAGATTTGCGTGTAGAAAGGAGGAAATTCCATGCCTAAGGTGGCTTTATATAATGTAAGCGGCGCACAGGTCGGCGAGATCGAGCTGAGCGACGCGATATTCGGACAGGAAGTCAATACGTGGGTGATGCATGAGGTTGTCAAGAACTACCTGGCCAACCAGAGACAGGGTACCCAGAATACCAAAACCAGGTCTGAGGTTCGCGGGGGCGGCATCAAACCCTGGCGGCAGAAGGGAACCGGTCGGGCAAGGCAGGGAAGCATCCGTGCGCCGCAATGGACAGGCGGCGGTGTTGCGCTGGGACCCAAGCCCAGAAGTTATAAGTATACGCTGAACAAAAAGGTGAGGCGTCTTGCGCTCAAGTCCGCGCTCAGCGCGAAGGTAGACGGCAGCGCATTGATCGTGGTGGATGATTTTGGTTTTGATCAGATCAAAACCAAGCAGGTAGCCGATATGCTCTCCGCGCTGAACGCGACGGGACGGACCCTGATCATCACACCGGAAAAACAGGAAAACGTGGTTTTATCGTCGCGGAACATCCCGAAGGTGAAGACGACCATCGCAACGGCGCTGAACACCTATGACGTGCTCAACTGCGATCGGGTGGTTCTTTCAAAGGATGCCCTCGGCAAGATCGAGGAGGTGTATGCATAATGAAAAATATGCACGATATCATCCGCAGACCCATCGTGTCCGAGGCCAGCATGGAGAACATGCAGGACCGGAAGTATACGTTCGAGGTTGCTTTGGAAGCCAACAAGATCGAGATCAAGCAAGCGGTGGAAAAGATCTTCGGCGTTGAAGTGGAACGTGTCACCACGATGCGGGTTCTGGGTAAATATAAGAGGATGGGAGTCCATACCGGCAAGCGTCCGGACTGGAAAAAAGCGATTGTTAAGCTGACTCCCGAAAGCAAAACGATAGAATTCTTTGAGGGTATGGTTTAAAAAGCGACCAGTACCTAACACAATTTGAAAGTGAGGAGATTTCAGGATGGCACTGAAAAAATTCAATCCTACCTCCCCGGCAAGAAGGTTTATGACCGTATCCACCTTTGAGGATATCACAAAGACCGAACCGGAAAAATCCCTGGTCGTGTCCTTAAAAAAGCATGCCGGAAGGAACGCGTATGGCAGAATCACCGTTCGCCACAGGGGCGGCGGTGCGAAGAAAAAATACAGAATCATCGACTTTAAGAGAAATAAAGACGGAATCCCGGCGGTTGTGCAGGCGATCGAATACGATCCGAATCGCAGCGCCAACATTGCCTTGTTACAGTATGAGGACGGCGAGAAGAGCTACATCCTCGCGCCCTATTTGTTAAAAGCAGGCGACACTGTCGTATCCGGCGAAGGCGCCGACATCAAACCGGGCAACGCGATGCTCATCTCCCAGATTCCTGTGGGTACGATGATCCATAACATAGAGTTGCAACCCGGCAAAGGCGGCCAATTGGTGCGCTCGGCTGGCAACTCTGCACAGCTGATGGCGAAGGAAGGCAATTATGCGCAGGTCAGACTGCCCTCCGGCGAGGTTCGCAAGATCCGGATGAACTGCCGTGCAACCATCGGCCAGGTCGGTAACATCGACCACGAGAACATCTCAATCGGTAAAGCCGGCAGAAAACGTCACATGGGTTGGCGTCCTACCGTCCGCGGCGTCGTCATGAATCCGTGCGATCATCCGCACGGCGGTGGTGAAGGCAAATCCCCGATCGGCCGTCCGAGTCCTGTTACCCCGTGGGGGAAACCGGCTCTGGGTTATAAGACCAGAAAGAAAAAGAACCCGAACGACAAGTTTATTGTCAAGAGAAGAAACTCGAAATAATACACGGCTTTACGCCGCATAGACGGAGTATCCAAAACGGAAGGAGGCAGTCATTTTGGGCAGATCAGTCAAAAAGGGACCTTTTGTAGACGAACGGTTGCTGAAGAGAATCATAGATATGAACGAATCCGGTGAAAAAAGGGTGCTGAAATCCTGGTCGCGGGCCTCGACCATTTTTCCGGAAATGGTCGGTCACACCATCGCCGTGCACGACGGCAGGAAGCACGTGCCGGTATACATGACCGAGGACATGGTCGGACACAAGCTCGGCGAGTTTGTACCCACCAGGACCTATCGCGGCCACGCAGGCGCGAAAACGTCCGGCGTGAGATAAGAGAACCAGCCCAAAGCAGATTGGGTGAAAGGAGGCAGTTTTTAATGGAGGCTAGAGCAAAACTGAGCTATGCTCGTATTTCCCCGAGAAAGGTTAAGATCGTACTCGACCTGATCAGAAACAAGCCTGTCGGAACAGCGCTTGGTATCTTGAAAAATACACCGAAGGCTGCAAGCGAATTGCTGGAGAAGCTGTTGAATTCCGCGATCGCCAACGCCACCAACAACCATGAAATGGACGCGGAAAAGCTGTATGTGGCGGAATGCTATGCCAACCAGGGGCCGACCTTAAAGCGTGTCAGGCCGCGTGCGCAGGGCAGGGCGTTTCGGATCCGCAAGAGAACCAGCCATATCACGCTGGTATTGAAGGAAAAAGAATAAGAAAAGGAGGCTTATACATGGGCCAGAAGGTAAACCCGCACGGGCTTAGGGTTGGCGTAATCAAGGAGTGGGACTCCAAATGGTACGCCGACAAAAGCAATTTTGGCGATAATCTTGTAGAAGATTTTAAGATAAGAAAAGTGTTAAAAAAGAAGCTCTTCCCCGCCGGTGTAGCGCGCATTGAGATCGAGCGTGCGGCGACCAAGATCCGTATCAGCATCCATGCTGCAAAACCCGGTATCATCATCGGCCGTCAGGGCTCGGAGATCGATAAGCTCAAGGTCATGCTGCAGGGCATGGTGAACAAGGACGTCAACATCAACATCGTGGAGATCAAGCAGCCCGACTTAAACGCGCAGCTAGTGGCCGAAAACATCGCGGCACAGCTTGAGAAGAGAATCTCTTTCAGAAGGGCCATGAAGCAGGCCATGAGCCGGACGATGAAGCTCAACGCCAAGGGGATCAAAACTTGTGTGTCCGGCCGTCTGGGCGGCGCGGAAATCGCCCGTACAGAGCATTATCATGAAGGAACCATCCCGCTGCAAACCATCCGGGCCGATATCGATTACGGTTTTTGGGAAGCCACTACGACCTATGGTAAGATCGGCGTAAAGGTTTGGATTTATAAAGGGGAGGTCCTTCCGGAAAATAAAAAGGTACGCAGCGCGGAAGGAGGAAGATAAATGTTAATGCCTAAGAGAGTAAAATACCGCCGTGTGATGCGCGGACGCATGAAGGGTAAGGCGACCCGCGGCAACACGGTTTCTTATGGCGATTTCGGTTTGGTGGCGACGGAGCCTTCCTGGATCACCAGCAACCAGATCGAAGCAGCCAGAATCGCGATGACCCGTTACACCAAGAGGGGCGGCCAGGTCTGGATTAAGATTTTCCCGGATAAGCCGGTTACTGAGAAGCCTGCTGAAACCCGTATGGGTAGCGGTAAGGGTTCCCCTGAGTATTGGGTCGCGGTTGTAAAGCCCGGCAGGGTCATGTTCGAGATCGGCGGAGTAGCGGAGGAGACGGCGCGCGAAGCGCTGCGTCTTGCGATGCACAAGCTCCCGATCAAGTGCAAGATCGTTGCCCGTGAAAAAATGGTAGGTGGTGAAAATAATGAAAGCTAACGAATTGAGAGATTTGACCGTTGAGGAATTGGAAACCAAAGAGACGGAACTGAAAGCCGAGTTATTTAACCTCAGATTTCAACATGCCACAAACCAATTGGACAATCCGATGAGAATCGTTGACGTGAAGAAAACCATTGCCCGTGTGAAAACGATTCTTAGAGAACGCGAGCTGCAGGAAGCCGCTAACTAAGGCCCATTGAAAGGAGGCAATAACGTATGGAAAGAGCGGAGAGAAAGGTCAGAGTCGGCAAGGTCGTCAGCAATAAGATGGACAAGACGGTCGTTGTTGCAATGGTCGATAAGGTAAAGCATCCGTTATATAAAAAGATCGTAAAAAGAACGATCAAGTTCAAGGCCCATGATGAAAACAATGAGTGCGCGGTCGGCGATGTCGTAAAGATTATGGAGACCAGGCGGTTGTCGAAGGACAAACACTGGAGGCTGGTCGAGATCGTGGAGAAAGCGCAGTAGTTTCTTATCTACTTTTTTGGAAGGAGGATCATTATGGTACAGCAGCAATCAAAGCTCCGTGTCGCCGATAACACAGGCGCGAAGGAGATCATGTGTATCAGAGTGCTGGGTGGCTCCAAGAGAAGGTATGGCAACGTGGGCGACGTGATCGTAGCCTCGGTTAAAAAAGCAATACCCGGCGGAGTTGTTAAAAAAGGCGAAGTTGTCAAGGCTGTTATCGTCAGGACCCGTAAGGGGATGCGCCGTAAGGACGGTTCCTACATCCGGTTTGACGAGAATGCGGCCGTTGTGATAAGGGATGACAAAAACCCGAGAGGGACCCGTATTTTCGGGCCGGTGGCCAGGGAGCTCAGGGATAAGGAATACATGAAGATTCTTTCCCTTGCGCCGGAGGTACTGTAATTTAGGAGGTGTAACATCGTGAAAAAGAAGGTACACGTAAAAAAAGGCGATACTGTCTATGTGCTGTCCGGAAAAGATAAGGGCAGAAAAGGCAAGGTTTTGACTGTTATACCGTCCGCGGGTAAGGTTATCGTTGAAGGCGTGAACATGTCGACCAAGCATAAAAAGCCGAGAAAGCAGGGCGATCCGGGTGGGATCATCCACCAGGAGTCCGCGATCTATGCCGATAAGGTCATGCTCATTTGTGACAAGTGCGGCAAGCCGGCCAGAACTGGCGTGAAGATTTTAGAAAACGGGGAAAAGGCAAAGTACTGCAAAAAATGCCTCGAATTATTAGATTAAACCCCATGTGAAAGGAGGTACCAAGATGTCTAGAATGGCTGATAAGTATAAACAAGAAGTTGCTCCTGCTCTGATGCAGAAGTTTGGTTATAAAAGCCCGATGCAGATTCCCAAGCTCGATAAGATCGTGGTAAACGTCGGCGTCGGCGAGGCGAAGGAAAACGCCAAGGCGTTAGATGCCGCCGTAAATGATATTTCGATTATCACCGGTCAGAAGCCGTGTATCACAAAAGCAAAAAAATCGGTTGCTGCGTTTAAGGTGAGGGAAGGCATGAACATCGGCTGCAAAGTAACACTGCGTGCGGAAAAGATGTATGAATTCCTAGACAGGCTGTTCAATGTCGCGCTCCCGCGCGTGCGTGACTTCCGCGGGATCAACCCGAACTCATTTGACGGCCGCGGCAACTACTCCCTCGGTATCAAGGAACAGTTGATTTTCCCGGAAATCGATTATGACAAGGTGGACAAAGTACGCGGAATGGACATTATTTTCGTGACCACCGCCCAGACCGATGAGGAAGCAAAAGAGCTCCTTACCCTGATGGGCGCACCGTTCCAACAAAACTGAGAGGAGGGTAAACTTTGGCGAAAAAGGCAATGATACTCAAACAGCAGAGGACTCCCAAGTATAAGACCAGAGCGTATAACAGGTGCAAGATCTGCGGCCGTCCGCACGGCTATTTGCGCAAATTCGGCGTATGCCGTATTTGCTTCAGGGAATTGGCGTATAAGGGCCAGATCCCGGGGGTCAGGAAAGCCAGCTGGTAAAATAGATAGACTATTGGAAGGAGGTAGGACAATGCATATTACCGATCCTATTGCTGATATGCTGACACGCGTTAGGAACGCGAACTCGGCAAAGCACGAATCTGTTGAAGTTCCTGCTTCTAATTTGAAAAAAGCCATTGCGCAGATTCTGTTAGAAGAGGGTTATATCAAGAATTATCAGATCATAGACGACGATAAGCAGGGCATGATAAAGATCACGCTGAAATATGGAGAAAACAAGCAAAAGGTTATCACCGGTTTAAAGCGCATTTCAAAGCCGGGCCTGCGTGTGTACGCGAGCCGCGACGAGCTGCCGCGGGTGCTGCGGGGCTTGGGTATTGCAATCATCTCTACGTCAAAGGGGATCATGACCGACAAAAAGGCGCGGTCGGAAAACGTTGGCGGCGAAGTGCTTGCGTTCGTGTGGTAATACTTATTTTTATGTTTTAGGAGGTGTAACAGATGTCACGTATTGGTAAAATGCCAATCGAAGTACCTGCCGGAGTTGACGTAAAAATAAGCGATACCAACGAGGTCAACGTGAAAGGGCCAAAGGGTACTTTGGTAAAGCAATTGCATAAAGATATTATCTTTAAAAGAGAGGGCAATATCATCACGGTGGAGCGTCCGAGCGAGGCTAAGGAGCACAAGGCGCTGCATGGTTTGACCAGAACATTGTTATCCAATATGATCGTGGGTGTGACTGACGGCTTCAAAAAGGAGCTGGAGATCAATGGTGTTGGTTACAGGGCACAAAAGCAGGGCAAAAAGCTGGTGCTTTCGCTCGGTTATTCCCATCCGGTCGAGGTAGAGGAAGTAAAGGATGTTACCTTTGACGTCCCCAACCCCAACCAGATCATTGTATCCGGTATCGACAAGCAGGTGGTCGGGCAGATTGCCGCTGAGATCCGCGAGAAGAGACCGCCGGAGCCTTATAAGGGCAAGGGCATCAAATATGCTGAGGAACATATCAGGCGCAAGGAAGGTAAGACTGGCGCGAAAGCAAAGAGTTAAAAGGAGTGATTTAAGTGGTTAAAAAGCCGGTATCGAACAAAAACAGGCTGAAAAGGCACGAGAGAGTGCGCAAACATGTATCCGGCACTCCCGAGCGTCCGCGTTTGAATGTGTTTCGGAGCCTGAAGCATATCTATGCGCAGGTCATCGACGACGTAAACGGCGTCACGCTGGCAAGCGCTTCCACGCTGGACAAGGAATTTGAAGGCAACGGCGGCGGAAATAAGGAAGCTGCGCGCGAGCTGGGCAAGCTGATCGCCAAGCGCGCGAAGGATAAGGGGATCACCTCGGTGGTCTATGACCGCGGCGGGTATCTGTACCACGGCAGAGTGTTAGAGCTTGCCGAGGGCGCCCGGGAAGGCGGACTGGAGTTCTAATAAGAAGGAGGGATACTATGGCGGAACGAATAGATGCAAGCACAATGGATATACAGGAAAAGGTTGTTTCGATCAACCGTGTTGCAAAGGTTGTTAAGGGCGGCAGGACGTTTCGATTTTCCGCGCTGGTCGTCGTCGGTGACCAGAACGGCCATGTCGGATGCGGTATGGGCAAGGCCGCTGAAATTCCGGACGCAATACGCAAGGGCATAGAGGATGCGAAAAAGAACATGATTACGGTTCCCATGGTTGGGACGACGATCCCGCACGAGATCATTGGCATTTACGGGGCTGGAACGGTTCTGTTAAAGCCTGCCGGTGAAGGTACCGGCGTTATCGCCGGCGGTCCGGCGCGTGCCGTGCTGGAACTGGCGGGGATCCGCGATATCCGTACCAAGTGCCTGCGCTCGAACAACCCGAAGAACGTTGTCAGCGCGACCATAGACGGTTTGTCCAACCTCAAGTGCATCGAACAGGTTGCAAAGCTGAGGGGCAAAACCGCTGAAGAATTGTTAGGTTAGGAGGTTACGGTGTGGCTAAATTAAGCGTTACACTCGTCAAGAGTACGATTGGAAGGAAAGACGACCAGATTGCGACGGTAAAAGCCCTTGGCCTGAAGAAGATTCGTGACAACGTCATCCAAGAGGACAATCCTGCGATTCGTGGTATGATCAACAAGGTGTCGCATTTGGTAGAAGTACAGGAAGTACAGTAACAACTATCGAAAGGGAGGTGTAGCAAATGAAGTTGTATGAGCTGTCACCTGCACCGGGCTCGGTGAAGGACTGTAAAAGAAAAGGACGCGGCCACGCCACCGGTAACGGAAAAACGGCAGGCCGTGGACATAAAGGACAGAAGGCACGCTCGGGCGGCGGAGTAAGACCGGGTTTTGAAGGCGGCCAGATGCCGTTATACCGCCGGTTACCGAAGCGTGGGTTTACCAATATCTTTGCCAAAGAGTATGTGGAAATCAATGTCGCTGAACTGGAAAGGTTTGAGAATGGTACTGTGGTAACACCGGAGCTCCTCAAGGAATCGGGCGTTATTTCCAAGATCCGCGATGGAGTCGTTGTGTTGGGCAGAGGAGAATTATCGAAGAACCTTACCGTGAAAGCCGCAAGATTTTCAAAATCCGCACAGGAGAAGATCGTGTCGGCTGGCGGAAAGTTCGAGGTGATTGAAATTGCTTAAGACAATCGCAAGTGCATTCAAAATACCGGATCTTCGAAAAAAGATTTTTTATACTATTTTGCTTTTGATTGTATTTCGTCTGGGCTCTCATGTACCGATTCCCGGTATGCGGGCAGACGTCCTGCAAAACCTTGTGGGAAGTCTTGACGCACTCGGTTTTATGGATTTGATCTCCGGCGGCGCGCTTGGAAACGCAACCATTTTTGCGATGAGTATCACGCCGTACATCAACTCCTCGATTATCATGCAGCTGTTGACGGTTGCAGTCCCTGCACTTGAGAGAATGGCGAAGCAGGGTGAGGAAGGCAGAAAGAAGATCGGACAGTATACCCGTTACCTGACCGTTGTACTGGCGTTTGTTCAGGCAACCGGTATGTACTTTGGCCTGCGTGACGCGGTGACCGACCGCGGCGTCCTGTCTTACCTGACCATCATGCTGTCGTTTACCGCCGGCACCGCGTTTTTGATGTGGCTGGGTGAACAGATCACCGAAAAGGGTGTGGGGAATGGTATTTCCCTTATCATCTTCGCCGGTATCGTCTCCCGTGGGCCGCAGATGGTTACAACCGTTATCGGTAGTATGCAAAACGGTGCGTTAAACTGGTTTACGCTGGTTCTCTTCCTGATCGTCGCTGTCGTTGTGATCGGTCTGGTTGTTCTGATGAATGATTCGGAACGCCGGATTCCGGTACAGTACGCAAAGCGTGTGGTCGGACGGAAGATGTATGGCGGCCAGAGCACACATATTCCGATCAAGGTCAGCATGGCGGGCGTCATCCCGATCATCTTTGCGATGTCGATCATGACCTTCCCGATTACGCTGATGCAGTTGTTTAATTACAATCCCACCGGTGGTTTTGGCGCATGGGTCATGAACAATGTTTTTAGTCAAACATCGATCATTTACAATGTGCTTTACTTCCTGTTGATTCTGTTCTTCACCTTCTTTTATACGAAGATCCAGTTTAACACGGTTGAGATTGCAAACAACATGAAGAATAACGGCGGCTTTGTTCCCGGTATCCGTCCGGGCCGGCCGACGTCTGAGTTTATAGATCGTATCTTAAACAAGATCACGATCGCCGGCGCCGTGTTTATCGGCCTGATCGCCGTGCTGCCGATGTTGTTGAGCAGCGCGTTCGGCTTCAGCGTCGCGCTGGGCGGCACATCCTTGCTGATTGTTGTCGGCGTTGTGCTGGAAACCGGCAGACAGATCGAGTCCCAGATGATGATTCGTCATTATAAGGGATTTTTAGAATAGGAAACACGTTTAAGAAGGTGACTTACGTTGAATATGATTCTGTTGGGCGCGCCCGGGACCGGGAAAGGAACCCAGGCGGAGAAGATTTCCGAAAAGCTGGGTATCCCGACCATCTCGACCGGGGCGATGCTGCGGGCCGCGATCCGGGAAGGGACGCAGTTTGGCAAGCAGGCAAAGACTTTTATCGACAAAGGCGAGCTTGTGCCGGATGACGTTATGATCGGATTGATTCAGGACCGCTTGAAGGAACCGGATTGTAAAGACGGCTTTATCCTCGACGGCTTCCCGCGTACCTCCGCCCAGGCGGAGGCGCTGGACCGGTTTGGGATCCGGATCGATATGGCGCTGTCGTTTGAGGTGCCGGATGCGGTCATCATCAAGCGGCTGTCCGGCCGGCGGGAGTGCCCGAAGTGCGGCGCGACCTACCATGTCGACCATAAGCCCTCCAGCAAGGGCGAGGCCTGTGAACAATGTGGCGAAGCGTTGATCATCCGCGATGACGACCGGCCGGAGACGATTCAAAACCGGCTGAAGGTCTACTATGAGCAAAGTGCGCCTCTGAAAACATTCTATCAGGGAAAGGGCATCTTACGACAGGTGAACGCGGACGCTGCGCTGGATGCGGTGACCAAAGAGGTATTTTCGGTCATCGGGGCGCAGAGCGAATGATTTCGATCAAGTCCACCCATGAGATAGAAAAGATGAGAGATGCAGCTGAGATCGCCAAGGAGGCGCTTGCCCTCATTGAAGAGGCGGTTGTGCCCGGTGTCACGACCGGTGAGATTGACCGGATTGCATATGACCATATCACAAAGCATAACGCCTCTCCTTCTTTTAAGGGGTACCGCGGCTTTCCCGGTTCGGTGTGCGCCTCGGTAAACGAAGAGGTCATTCATGGAATTCCGGGTTTAAAGTCGCTCAAACAAGGCGATATTATAAGTATTGATATCGGTGTGTGCCACCAGGGCTACCATGCGGACTGTGCCCGTACCTTTCCGGTAGGGGAGGTCAGCGCGGAGGCCGCGAAGCTGATAGAGGTTACCAGACAGAGCTTTTTTGAAGGGATCGCTCACGCGAAGGCGGGCGAACGGCTGAGCAATATCTCCCACGCCGTGCAGCGCCATGTGGAGAAAAACGGGTTCTCGGTGGTGCGCGAGTTTGTCGGGCACGGCGTGGGAAGCCAGCTGCATGAGGAGCCGAGCGTCCCGAATTTTGGTTTGGCCGGACGCGGCCCGCGCCTTTACGCGGGTATGACGCTGGCAGTGGAGCCGATGGTGAACGCCGGACGTGCGGCAGTCGTGGTCTTAGACGATGGCTGGACGACCGTGACAAAGGATGGCAGACTGTCGGCACACTATGAAAACACCGTTTTGGTAACCGAAAACGAGCCGGTTATATTGACCCTGTAACCCAGGTATTATGAGGTGATTGACTGTGGAGGAGCTGTATCCGTCGGTTTTGGTCAAATCGGTTGCGGGGCGCGATAAGGGCGGCCTGTTTGTGGTGTTGTCTATACTGGATGAACAGTATGTTTTCATAAGCGATGGAAAAAAGCGCAGAGTGGAACAACCCAAGAAGAAGAAAAAGAAGCACCTGAGATGCCTTGGCTGCAACAGCGAGTGGCTCGCCGGCAAGCTGGCCGGAGGCGGCAGGGGGGCGAATGCAGAGGTCAGAAACGCTTTGGCAGATTTTCTGTCGGAGCAGATCGGCGGCCATGAGAATGGACGGCCGGAGCCAAATTCTTAAAGGGGAGGAATGATCCTTTGGCGAAAGATGATGTTTTGGAAGTAGAGGGTACGGTCATTGAGGCATTGCCTAACGCGGTGTTCCAGGTCGAGTTGGAGAATGGGCACAAGATATTGGCTCACATTTCAGGAAAGCTTCGGATGAATTTTATCCGTATTCTTCCGGGGGATAAGGTCACTGTGGAAATGTCTCCTTACGACCTGACAAAGGGCAGGATCACATGGAGAGCAAAATAAAGGCGCTACAGTCGCTATGATAAACCATTGAAGGAGGTAATACTCATGAAGGTAAGGCCATCGGTTAAGCCTATGTGTGAAAAATGCAAGATCATCAAAAGAAAAGGCAAAGTCATGGTTATTTGTGAAAACCCCAAGCATAAGCAGAGGCAGGGCTGAACCATCTGCGGCGTGCGGCTGACAGTGTGCGGGTTGCATACTGTAACGCGGCAGATTGATATAAATTACATGTAACCAAAATAGTGCAGGAGGTGTAACGAGTATATGGCAAGAATTGCAGGTGTTGATTTACCGAAAGAAAAACGCGTGGAATATGGTTTGACATATATCTTCGGCATCGGCGTAAGCAGTGCCAGGAAGATTCTGCAGGATACCGGTATCAATCCGGACACCAGGGTCAAGGACCTGACGGAGGCGGAGATCGGTAAGCTGCGTGATGTCATCGACCAGGAATATAAGGTAGAAGGCGATCTGCGCCGCCAGGTATCCCTCGATATCAAAAGGCTGATTGAGATCGGTTGCTATCGTGGCTTGAGACACAGGCGCGGTCTGCCGGTCAGAGGCCAGAATACGAAGAATAACGCCCGTACCAGAAAAGGCCCGAAGAGGACCATGGCGGGCAAAAAGAAGTAAAAAGGAGGGATAGCGAAAATGGCAAAAACAGCGGGTAAAAAGACGACGCGCAGAAGGCGCGAACGTAAAAATATAGAGCGCGGCGCGGCGCATATCCGTTCCTCGTTCAACAATACCATCGTAACCATCACCGACGTGGCAGGAAATGCCCTGTCCTGGGCAAGCGCGGGCGGCTTAGGCTTCCGTGGTTCCCGTAAGAACACCCCGTTTGCGGCGCAGATGGCGGCGGAGACGGCGGCCAAAGCGGCGATGGAGCATGGGCTCAAATCGGTTGAGGTTTATGTAAAGGGTCCGGGTGCTGGCCGCGAGGCGGCAATCCGAGCTTTACAGGGCGCCGGACTTGAGGTAAATATGATTAAGGACGTCACCCCGATTCCGCACAATGGCTGCCGCCCGCCAAAACGGCGCAGGGTCTGATTTGTGTTGAATGAGAAACGAATATTTTTAATGGAGGTGCAGATATGGCACGATATACCGGAGCGGTATGCAGGCTCTGCCGGCGGGAAGGCCAGAAGCTTTTCTTAAAAGGCGAGCGTTGTTATACGGAAAAGTGTTCTGTTGGAAGACGCCCCTATGCGCCCGGCCAGCACGGCCAGAGCCGCAAAAAGGTATCTGAATACGGCATTCAGTTAAGAGAAAAACAAAAAGCGAGAAGATATTACGGCGTATTGGAAAGCCAGTTCGAAAAATATTATGAAATGGCTGCAAAATCAAAAGGGATCACCGGCGAAACCCTGCTGAGCATCTTGGAAAGCAGGCTGGACAACGTGGTGTATCGCCTTGGTTTTGGTCTTTCCAGGCCGGAAGCGCGCCAGCTTGTCCGTCACGGACATTTCACCGTAAATGGGAAAAGGGTCAATATCCCGTCCTACCTGGTGAAAGAGGGCGACGTGATCGCAGTCAAGGAAACCAGCCGTGATAAGGTTAAGATCAAGGATGTGCTGGAATCCACCGACGGAAAGGTGATTCCGAAGTGGCTTGACCTGGACCGCAATACCATGCAGGCCAGGGTGGTTACGCTTGCACAGAGAGACGACATTGACCTTCCTCTGGAAGAGCACCTGATTGTTGAGTACTATTCTAAGTAATGGTATGCAATACGGCCGGGCCCTTTTTGTGGTTTTGGCTGCCGCCTGCCAGTCCCTCGGGACGGTATTGGCGGATGGAGGCGGGTTGTTCAATTTTGGCACAACAAAATTGAATTTCGAAGGAGGGTTTTGTCTATGATCGAAATCGAAAAACCAAGGATTGAATGTGTAGAGCAAAAAGACGATGACTCTTACGGCAAATTTGTAGTGGAACCGCTGGAACGCGGTTACGGCATGACGCTGGGCAACAGCCTGCGCCGGATTCTGCTTTCTTCCCTGCCGGGCGTGGCGGTTACATCGGTCAAGATTGACGGCGTGCTGCATGAATTTTCCACTGTCCCGGGTGTGAAAGAGGACGTAACCGAAATGATCCTAAACATCAAAAGGCTGGCTGCCAAGCTGCATTGTGACGGTCCCAAGACCGTTTACATCGAAGCGAAGGGAGCCTGCGAGATATGTGCGTCCGATATCAAGCCGGACGCGGATGTGGAAATCCTAAACGGTGACCTGCACATTGCGACCTTGAATGAGGATGCAAAGCTGTACATGGAGATCGTGTTGAATAAGGGCAGAGGATATGTATCCTCTGAGAAGAACAAGGCTGCCATGCAGCAGTCCGTGATCGGTGTGATACCGGTGGATTCTATTTATACGCCGGTACATAAGTTTAATTATAATGTGGAGAATACCCGCGTAGGGCAGGATACCGATTATGATAAACTTACGATCGAGGTCTGGACGAACGGGACCATCAAGCCGGACGAGGCCATCAGCCTTGGCGCCAAGATATTAAATGAGCATTTGGATCTCTTTATCGACCTTTCGGACGACGCGCGTCATACCGAGATCATGGTGGAGAAGGAAGAGACCAAGAAGGAAAAGGTCCTGGAAATGGCGATTGAGGATCTTGACTTTTCGGTTCGTTCCTATAACTGCTTAAAACGCGCGGGGATCAATACCGTTGAGGATTTGATCAGCAAGACCGAAGAGGATATGATGAAGGTAAGAAACCTGGGCAGGAAGTCGCTGGAGGAGGTAATCAACAAACTGGTTGCCTTGGGGCTGTCTCTGTCCGAAGAGGAAGAACAATAACCCAAAGGGAAGGAGGGATCAGGATATGCCGGGTACGAGAAAATTAGGCCGTCCTACCGACCAAAGGCGCGCGATGCTGCGTTCGTTGGTGACCTGTACGCTGGAAAACGGCAAAATCCAGACAACCGAGATGCGCGCAAAGGAAGCCAGGTGCATGGTGGACAAGATGATCACGCTTGGCAAGGCGAACACCCTGCACGCAAGGCGTCAGGCGCTGACCTTTATTACGAAGGAAGACGTCGTTAAAAAATTGTTTGACGAGATCGCGCCTAAGTATGCTGACAGACAGGGTGGTTACACCAGAGTAGTCAAGATGGGGCCACGCCGGGGCGACAGCGCTCCTATGGCGGTGCTGGAACTGGTTGACTAAATAGAAACAACACTGCGGCGCCTTTCCGAATCATTCGGAAAGGCGTTTTTGTTTATTGGTATTTCGGGTAGGTATAAGAGCCGAAGTCATAGACGCCGTTTTTTTAAAATAAACAAAAAAATTTACCTCTTATATTTTATCATCCACTCCATATTCTAAGGATGGAGGTGGATTATGAAGCAGAGAATAACAGCGCTTTTCACCATTTTATTATTATTTTTGCTGACGGCTATGCCGGCTTTGGCGCAGTCGGGAACGTACACGGTTGTTTCGGGGGACTCTATGTGGAAGATCGCGGTGCGCTATGAGATCGGATTAAGTGAGCTGATTGAGGCAAATCCGCAGATCGCAAATCCGGCCTTGATCTATCCGGGACAAAAAATAGCGATTCCAAATATCGACAGCGTAAAGCAGCTGGAGCAGCAGGTGGTAGACCTGGTGAATGCACAGAGGAGGCAAAACGGCCTTTCATCCCTGTCGCATAACTGGGAATTGTCAAGGGTGGCGCGTTACAAATCACAGGATATGATAGACAAAAACTACTTTTCCCATACGTCGCCCACATACGGTTCCCCTTTTGATATGATGAAAAATTTCGGAATCCGCTATACGGCGGCTGCTGAAAATATCGCAAAAGGACAGAACAGCCCGCAGAGCGTTATGAACTCCTGGATGAATTCCAGTGGGCACCGGGCTAACATCCTAAACGGGAACTTTACCCAAATCGGGGTCGGCGTTGCTAAGGACAGCCGGGGAAACCTGTATTGGACGCAAATGTTTATCAAACAGTAAAATACCCCCAACTATAGGCTGCTGCTATGGTTGGGGATATTTTATTGTATTCCGTTTTTACCAGCTGCCTGATTTCTTAAGATATTATTAACTTTCTATGAATTCCATTGCCGGACGGGGAAAAGTATAGTACAATGGGTGCTGGATCAGAATCCGGAAAGGAAGGAATTTTTCATGGAAACAGAGGAATTGTTTGAACAGGTCAACCTGCAGACACTGGAGGATTGGAAGTACCTGCTGCTAATTAGCAAATTTGGGATCGACGAGATAGAAACCAAGCTGGAGATTATCAATGACGAATATATTTTTCTGCACGACTACAACCCCATTGAGCATATCAGCACCCGTATCAAAACGCCGGAAAATATCGTCAAAAAACTCACCCGTATGGGGGTGGAGCCGACGGCTGAGAATGCGCACCGTTATCTCTCCGATATTGGAGGCGTGCGTGTGACCTGCTCGCTGATTGAGGATATTTATACCCTGTCAAAGCTCCTGCAAAACCAAAGTGATTTAAAGGTATTGAAGAGCAAGGACTATGTAAAAAATCCAAAGCCGAACGGCTACCGGAGTTATCACATGATTTTGGAGGTGCCTGTGTTTTTGACCGACAAGGTGCTTCCGGTCAAGGTTGAGGTGCAGATTCGCACCATAGCGATGGATCTGTGGGCGAGTCTGGAACATAAAATTTATTATAAATCCGATCTTCAGATCCCCCTGTCACTCAAGGCGCGCTTAAAACACGCGGCGGACGAGATGGCCTCAATCGATCAGGAATTGTGCGAAATCAAATCAGAGATCAAAAAATATGTCTAGTGCTCTAAGCCTTATTGATTCCGTTTTTTAAACTGCATTGGTGAATAACCGGTTAATTTTTTAAAGGTATTGCAAAAGTTGGAGTACGAATGGAAGCCGCAGTCAAAACAGACATGGGTTAAACTGTCTTGGTTTGCAGTAATCTGCATACAGGCATTTTTCACCTTGATGTGATTGAGATATTCCATAACCGACAGGCCGGTGTATTGCTTAAAAAACCGGCAAAGGTAGTACCGCGACAGAAAAAACTGCTGTGCGACCTGATCGATCCCTTCGATCGTCCGGTAGTTCTGGTTGATGTATTCAAGGATATCGGATATCTTGCCGGACGGTTTTGTATTGGCGGCGCAGGTTTGCAGAATAGCCAGCAGCTCCCCCAAATAGAGGAAGCTAAAGCGGTTATTCTGCATTTTTTGTTCGTTCCAAAGCTTTTCAAGCAGCAGCTTGATCTGCACCATTCGGTTTGCCGGAATCCGTACCATCTGTGCGTCGAACCCTTTTAGCAGCATGTCCGCCTTTTCCGGCGTGAAGCTTTGCTCCAGATAGGATCGGTCAAAGCTAATTAAAATGCGCTCATACCCATCCCCGGTGGTTTTGTGCAGGGCCTGCGGGGGTACCAGCACAACGTCCCCCTCCCGCAGGGGAAACAGCTTGTCATTGATGATATAATTCCGGCTGCCGGATACTAAAAAGTAGATTTCGTAGGCGTTGTGATAATGAAAATGCGCCATCTCTCCGGCGGTATTAACACGGCTGCGCTCCATCTGAAACCCGCTGACGGGCACATATAAGTGCTCCAAATCCATCCCTCCTACCAATCCGCCAGTTCCCGGAAATCATCCCACGCAGGATAAAACCGGTGACCGCCGTTTCCAATGACCAAGCGACAGTTCTGTTTACAGCCTGCCTGCTCATAGATTTTTTCAATGACTGCAAAGGCTTTTTTAACGCCGTCTATCGGAAAGATGTGATCCTTATCCCCGGCGGCGACCAGAAGCGGGCGTGGAGCGATTAAGCAGGCAAGGTCGCCCATGTCGAAATACTTTGCGATGCCGGGGATATAATTGCATACACAGTGCTGTATCGTCCCAATTGAGTCTGAAAAGGTGCATACGCTGCACGACGGCATGGCGATTTTAATGCGCTCGTCCAGACAGGCCGCGTAATAGGTGACCGTGCCACCGCCGGAATTGCCGAGGCAGCCGATTTTGTCACCATCTATCTGCGAAAACTGCTCCAGTGCGTCGATGGCCCGCATCACGTCGTAAACCCGTTCGCCAAGCAGGGTCCGGCCGATCAACAGTGCGGTCATAGCGGGATGGTTGCAGCGGCGGTTGCGTTCCTGCGTCTTGTCGGTCGCGCGCTCGCCAAAGCCGCGCTGCTCCATGACCAATGCGGCATACCCCTGCGCGATGATCTGCGGGGCGAAGCAGTCGGTTTCCAATTCCACGCTGTCGTCAGGATATTTTTCAACCCCCAATGAGACGTGCATTCCCATCGAATGTCCCTGCAGGCAGATTATCACGGGATACCTTTTTTTCCCGAGCCTCGGCACCAGAAGATGACAGGGTACCCGGCAATTTTGCTCCGCGTCAAAGGAGAATCGGATTTCGGTGCAGGTTTCCCGTTCCCTCTCCCATTCAATAACCAAATTGAGCGGCGATTTTTGCGGCATATCGCCCAACAACCGCCGCAGTGTTACCCCGACCTCTTTTCGCCAGGCTTCATACTCCAGGCCGGGATAATAGGAAAGCGCGGGCCGCATTTCACGCAGGATCACCTCGTGACAGGTCTCAGGCATGTATTCGTTCATAGGGCCCCCTCCATAATGTTTTCTTATTTTTATTATACCGGCAGGCTCACCGGGTGTCAATTGTAGAAAAGGCAATATTCTGTAACTTTTAAGAAAACAGGCAAGATGTTATATGTTTTTTGCATTATTATGTGGTAAGATAATAAAAAATAATACATTCCATTGATAAGGGGAGTGGTTTTTATGAAGTACAATGGTCAGCGGGCGGAGGATGTAAAGATCGCCTACATTGGGGGCGGCTCGCGGGGGTGGGCCTGGAACCTGATGAGTGACCTCGCGGTGGAGGAAACGCTGTCCGGTACGGTCACGCTTTATGATATTGACCACGAGGCGGCACAAAAAAACGAGGTCATCGGCAACCGGATCCCGGGGGGCAAATTTACATATCGCGCGGTAGATACCATCGGCGAGGCGTTAAGAGGTGCTGATTTTATTGTAATCTCGATCCTGCCGGGTACGTTTGACGAGATGGAGTCGGACGTCCACTGCGGCGAAAAGTATGGAATTTACCAGTCGGTGGGGGATACCGTTGGGATCGGCGGGTATTTCCGCGCGCTGCGCACCATCCCGATGTTCGTCGAGATTGCCGAAGCGATCAAACGGTATGCGCCGGAGGCCTGGGTGATCAACTATACAAACCCGATGACGGTGTGTGTGCGCACGCTTTATTCTGTTTTTCCCGAAATCAAGGCGTTTGGCTGCTGCCATGAGGTGTTTGGAACCCAAAAGCTACTGGCGCAAATGTTAAAGGAGTACACCGGCGCCGCGCCGGAGAACCATAAGGAGATTCAGGTCAATGTCAAGGGAATCAACCACTTTACCTGGCTGGATTCTGCCTATTACAAGGACACCGACCTGTTCCCGCTTTACCGGAGCCTTGTGGAGGACTATGGGGAAAGCGGCTATGGGGCGACGGACAGAAGCTGGATGAACCAGTTCTTTATCTGCCATCATAAGGTTAAATTCGACCTGTTCCGGCGGTTTGGATGCATCGCGGCGGCGGGCGACCGGCATCTGGCGGAATTCTGCCCGCGCGGATGGTACTTAAAAGACCCTGCTATGGTAGAGCAGTGGGGCTTTGCTCTCACGCCGGTCAGCTACCGCAAGGGCAAGCTTACCGAGCTGTTGGCAAAGTCGGAACAGATGGCGTGTGGCGAGCAGGAGTTCACCATAAACCCTTCTGGCGAGGAAGGAGTGCGGCAGATGAAAGCTCTGCTCGGCCTGGGGGATCTGATGACGAATGTGAACCTGCCGAATGTTGGGCAGATACCCAATCTGCCCTTAGGCGCGGTGGTGGAAACCAATGCGGCCTTTACCGCCGGCGGGGTGCGGCCTGTGATGGCGGGGCCTTTGCCGGATGGGGTGGCGCGCCTGACTGCGCCAATCAGCTATTTGCAGGAGCAGACGGTCGAGGCGGGACTACGGCGGGACAAAGATTTCGCATTTTTTGTGTTTTTACAGGAGCCGTCCATCAGCGATTTGAGTCAGGGCGACGCGCGGCGGCTGTTTGACGAAATGTTTGACAATACGAAGAAGTACCTGTGGGAGGATTAACATGAAAGAACAGAAAATCAATGAATTTTTGGACCGGCGGTTTGGGATGTTCATCCACTTTGGCGTATACAGTATGCTGGGCGGATGCTACAACGGAAAAACGGTAGGGGATGAGCTGGGAGAATGGGTCATGAATGTACTCCAAATCCCGGTGGCGGACTATGAAAAGGCGGCGGCGCAATTCCGTCCGGATCAATTTGACGCTGAGGAGATCGTGCTCCTTGCCAAGCGTGCCGGGATGCGCTACATCGTCATTACTACCAAGCACCACGACGGGTTTGCACTCTTCCATTCCAAAGCGGACCGCTACAATATCTATGATTGGGGCGGATTTGGCCGCGACCTGGTCGCGGAGTTGGCCCAGGCCTGCAAAAAGCACGACATGAAGCTGGGCTTTTACTATTCCCAAGCTCTGGACTGGCACGAAAGGCACGCGGGAGGTTGGGAAAAGCCCCCCAGTCCGACACGGGCAAGCTGGGCGAACGACTGGGATTTTCCCGATAACGCCAGCAAGGATTTTAGCGTATACTTTGAAAAGAAAGTCAAACCGCAGGTGTGCGAGCTGCTCACCCATTATGGCGAGGTGTTTCTGATGTGGTTCGACACGCCCTGCACCATCAGCGAGGCGCAGTCGCAGGAGCTGTATGAGCTGGTTTCCGGCCTTCAGCCCGACTGCCTCATAAACTCCCGCATCGGCAACGGCAAAGGCGATTATGCAAGTACCGGGGACAATCAGATTCCACTGTCTGTCTGTTCCTTTCCTGTTGAATGCCCGGTGACCCTGAACGATACCTGGGGCTATAAATCCTATGACCACAATTGGAAGACCAGCAAGGAGATTTTGGAGCTGCTCAAAAAACTGGCTTCTAAAAATGTAAACTTTTTGCTCAACATCGGGCCGATGGGTGACGGGAGCTTAAGCCCTGAAACCAGTGCTATTTTGTCCGGCCTGAGTAATTGGATGGAGTGCTTCCAGCCGGCGATTTACAACACGCGGGGCTGTCCGGCCGGATTTCCCTGGGGGTACGCGACCATGCGGGAGAATATGCTGTACCTGCTTGTCTCAAAAGGGTGGGAGCAGGCGGAGTGCAACGGCCTTACCGGAATCGTAAAACGTGTTACCTCTTTGGCGGGCCATGCTGAAATACCGTTTCGGCAGTGGCAGGAGGGCGGCGTAAAGCGCATCAGCGTATCGGTTACAGGAGGGCAGGTGTACGCTGTGGAGCTGGACCGCCCGGTAAGCTTTGTGGATTGTCCGGTGCAGCAGTGTGGTACCATTTTGCTGGAGCCGGTGTATGCCAAAATAGACGGCAAATCGGCAGACCGCACAGACAGCGCTCGCTTTGACGAGGGAGGGGCCTATCTGACCCTGGATGATTTTGAGTGGGAGTTTGCCGCCACACAGGCGGGTGAGTATTGCGTAGAGCTTGTCACCGGCGCTTTGAGCGACATGCCGGAGGAGTATCGCCGGGATTGCCGGATTGCTCTGGAATGCGGCGGTCAGACGCTGATCTCGAATTTGCAAAGGGATGGCTCCTATTCCGACAGTAAAACCGAACATGGCAACACAAAAATCATCACCAAATCCGGTTCCTTTTCCCTTTCTGCTCCAGGGCGCTACCGGATGCGTTTGCGTAACCAGCAGCCGTTTCCCAAAGATATTACATTCTTTTTCTTTTACGGGATTCGATTGGTTCGATTATAATCCAAAAAACAGGATGGTGTTTCCCATCCTGTTTTTTGATTCTAAATGACGGACAAAGCCCATATAATGATAGTAATGAACTGCCGGGAGGAATTTTGTATGAACACTGCGTTGGCCATCATACTTGGACTGTTTTTGCTGCTTTTGACCTATAAACTCTTTGCCAGGCCGCTGCGTCTGCTGTTTAAGCTGCTCATCAACAGCGTCATCGGTTTGGTTTTACTGCTCCTGCTCAATTTTATCGGCGGTTTTTTCAATATCGCCATCGGGATCAACCTCTTTACGGTGCTGTTAAGCGGCCTGCTCGGCCTGCCGGGTATCGCTCTGATGCTGATTTTGCAACTGGTTCTCTAACTCTTAGGGTATCCTAAGAGTTAGAGAATCCATTTACGGCATGTAATCCATAGCCCTTTAACATTTTGACGGCACGTTCAACATGTTGATATGTAGTAGTAACAGCCGGAAGCGTATTTGTCATTTCAAGTGCTTCATATCTCGATGCGGCAAAGGAATGATAGGGCAATACCTTCACTTTTTCTATGCCTTTTAAATCACACAAAAACGCGCCGATTGTATCACACTCTCCGTCATTGTATTCTTTGACAAGAGGATAACGGATTTCAATTTTACAGCCATTTTCAGAAAGACGCTTCAAATTTTCCAATATCAATTTATTGTTCTTCCCTGTGAGTTTTTTGTGCACACTGGCGTCAATAGCCTTTATATCGTATAAAAATGTATCCGTAAAAGGGATTATTTTTTCATATATTTCATACTTTACATAACCGCAGGTATCTATATCTATGCTTATTCCGTTTTTGTTAAGGTTTTCCGCAAGCTCAACAGCAAAATCCGGCTGAGCAAGGCATTCCCCTCCGGATAACGTAACACCACCGCCGCTGTTTTCAAAAAAGGCTTTATCCTGCAGCAAAATAGCAGCAAGCTCGTCCGTCTCATACTCTTTGCCATATAAAACAAGAGCGCCCGTAGGACAGTTTTCCGCTGTATTTTCGTTTTTTTTATTTTCGCAGATACCGCAGCTTATACAAGTATCTTTAAAAAAAGCAATCTGCTTTTCAAATGAGATACTTTCGGGATTATGGCACCACAAGCATTTCAGAGGACAGCCCTTTAGGAAAACAGTGGTCCGGAGTCCGTCGCCATCGTGTATTTCCATTCGTTTTATACCTGAAATCAAACCCTTCATTTCATTGACCTCGCTATAAACTCGTCCTTTTCCTCATCCGTGAGTGTTGAGAACAGCACATTCCATCCACACAGCCTGACCTGTAAATTTGGATATTTGCCGGGGTTACGCTTTGCGTCTTGTAATACCTCTGTATCAAGAACATTGTAATGCACAGCAAAGCCCCCAAGATCAAAATATGTTTTCAGCGTGGAAACCAGTGCTTTTAGTCCATTTTCGCCGCGAATGGCAGACGAATGGACATCGATATCGACAATGGCGCCGTTTGGTGTTTTCGAAGCATCGATCGATGCTGCCGAAATGAGATGCGCGGTTGCTCCCTCTTTATCCGCGCCAAATACCGCACTCGTATTTTGCGAAAGCGTTTCACCGGATACCCTTCCGTCGGCAGACGCGGCGGTTTTATTACCAAATGCCCACCGCCAGTCGATGGAAAACAAACCAAGCCTGTATTGTCCGCCTTTTACGTTCGGCCTTCCGCTTATCGCTGTCTCTTATACACATCTGACGCTGCCGACGAAGAGGATAGTGTAGA
>CABSMD010000010.1 GCA_902478725.1 uncultured Clostridia bacterium | reverse complement strand
GATACAACGGTTGATTTCAGCATCCACCTCGTCGAGCGTGTCCAGATTTACGCCACAAAAAGCCAAGCCCCGCCCCGTCGTCTCCGCCTTTTTGAGATAGCTTTTCAGCCGCCGGATGGCGGCGGTAAAGCGGGTGAACCGTTCCAGCCGTTCCGGCAGCAGCATACCGCCGGACGCCGCGGTGTCCAAAACCGCCTCCGCCTCCGACACATCCGGTACCTGTGGGCTTCCCGCAAAGTCCAATATGCTCCGCGCGTCGTCCGTTTCCGCCATCGCCGCCTTGAGATGCAGTTCGTTTAAAAACGGAGCCATTTGTTTTATCTTATCCTTTGCGTAATCCGTCGCCGCGTATTCCTGCAGCATTTCCTTTATCCGGCCAAATTCTAAAATAGTAGTATAATCGGTCATCATAAAAACAAAATCCTTTCTGAAAATAAAAAATCCATGCGCGCCTGCACACAGACGCCCATGGATACGGTTTCAAAAAGGACACAAAGGGACACAAAAAAGAAGCCCTAGTGCAAAAGAATGAAATCGTATGCAAAAGCAAATGTGAGCAGACACAAAGAACCAAGCGCGTATCCTCACGCACTTTCCCCTGCCTTTCCAGCCAAAGCTTTACGCTTAAGCCTGCACACTCACTTCTAACATACAACACACTCCTATTTTGTAGATTCCATTCTACTATACCATGAAACGATGAAGCTGTCAACCGTACATCCCTATTTGGCAGATTTTTATTGTTTTGGTATTCCGCCCGCATCCATTCTTGTCACTATTTTCACAGCGTTTCCATTGACAGGGACAAAAGTTTGGGAGTATAATAGTTTATATCATAAACTATTTAATTGATAAATATTTTACTTATTAAATAAAAGGCAATGGGGGACTGAACATGTTATCCGACCGGGCAAAGGATTTTTTTGAGGTCATGACAAAGATGAAAAAGATGCATACCTTCTGCAGCGCCATCAACGGCATCCCGCAGGGCGAGTTCGCTATGATGGCGCTGATCGACAGCCACGACGCATACCTAGACGACGGGCAGATCAAGGGGGTGTCCGCCACTAAAATAAGCCGTCTGTTATCGATGAGCAAATCATCCGTATCCCAGATGATCAACTCGTTGGAGGAAAAAGGGCTGGTGGAACGCTATACCAGCCGTGACGACCGGCGGATGGTGTTTATTCGCACCACCGACTTGGGGAAGGAAAAGATGTCTGAGGCGGTGGATGTGTTTATCCGCTTCACCGGACAGATATTAGATGAGATGGGCGAGCACGACGCGGATGAATTCCTTCGTCTGCTCAACAAGCTCTGTGACATTATGGAACGGCATCCGCTTCCCTTTCATGAAACAGCAGGCCGTTCGTAAAACACTTTTTGTATCCGATAGGAGGCCAACGTGTTAAGACTGAAGAAATATATCACACCCTATATCAGCGCAATCCTGCTGGCGATTGCCCTGCTGTTCGTACAGGCGATGTGCGACCTGGCCCTGCCGGACTATATGTCCGACATCGTCAACACCGGCATCGTCAACGGCGATACCGCCTATATTATCAAAACCGGCGCGCTGATGTTGCTGGTATCGCTGCTGTCGGCCGCCTGCACCATCATCGTGGGGTATCTGGCGGCCTTGACCGCCGCCGGAGTATCGCGCCGGCTGCGCACCGATGTGTTTCAAAAGGTAGAGAACTTTTCAAACGCGGAGTTTGACCAGTTTTCCACCGCGTCGCTCATCACCCGTACCACCAACGATATCATCCAGGTGCAGATGCTGCTGGTCATGATGATCCGTATGGTGTTCTATGCCCCGATCATGGGGGTGGGAGGGGTGTTCCGCGCGGTGTCCAAGAGCGCGTCGATGTCCTGGATCATCGGGGTGGCGGTGCTGCTGCTGATCGGCCTGATCCTGATCCTGTTTTCAGTCGCGATGCCGAAGTTTCAGCGAATCCAGGGCCTGGTCGACCGGCTGAACCTGGTCGTGCGGGAACATCTGGACGGTATGCTGGTGATCCGGGCGTTCAACACCCAAAAATTTGAGGAAGAACGCTTTGACAAGGCCAATCGTGAGCTGACCGGCACCAACCTGTTTGTCAACCGTTCTATGGCGACCATGATGCCGGTCATGATGCTGATCATGAATCTGGTCACGGTGGTGATCGTCTGGGTCGGGGCCAAGCAGGTATCCGGTTTCCATATGGAGGTTGAGGACATGATGGCCTATATGCAGTACGCGATGCAGATCATCATGTCGTTTCTGATGATGTCGATGATGTTTATCATGATCCCCCGCGCCGCCGTGTCGGCGGACCGCGTGGCGGACGTGCTGGAGACCGAGGCGAGCATCCTCGATCCGGAGGAACCGGAGAAATTCGGCGAGCCGTTCGACGGTACGCTGGTGTTCGACCATGTCAGCTTCCGCTATCCCGGCGCGGAGGATGATGTGTTAAAGGATATCAGTTTTACCGCAAAACCCGGGCAAACCACCGCCTTCATCGGCGCGACAGGAAGCGGCAAGACCACCCTGGTCAGCCTGATTCCCCGCTTTTACGACGTAACGGAGGGGCGTATCCTGCTCGACGGGAAGGATATCAGAACCGTAACCCGCCACGACCTGCGGGAAAAGATCGGCTATGTGCCGCAAAAAAACGTACTGTTTTCGGGTACGATCCATTCCAACCTGGCCTATGCCGATAAAAACACCTCTCAGGAAAACATCGAAAACGCCGCGGCGATCGCGCAGGCAACCGAGTTTATCACCGCTAAGCCCGAGGGCTACGAAACGGCGATTGCGCAGGGCGGGGGCAACGTATCCGGCGGGCAGAAGCAGCGGCTTTCAATCGCGCGTGCGCTGGTAAAAAATGCGCCGCTTTCGATCTTTGACGACAGCTTCTCCGCCCTCGACTTAAAAACCGACGCTGCGCTGCGCGCCGCATTGCGTGAGAAAACAGGCGGCAGCACGGTGATTCTGGTTGCCCAGCGGGTCAGCACGATCATGAACGCCGAGCAGATCGTCGTGCTGGACAACGGCGCGGTCGCCGGGATCGGGACGCATAAGGAGCTATTGAAAACCTGTGAGGTTTATCGGGAAATCGCTATGTCCCAGCTCAGCAAGCAGGAGCTGGAAGAATAAGAAGGAACATGGGGTTGCATATCCCAACCGACGCGGAAAGGAAGGTGACAGCAAATGATGGGAGGCCATGGCGGCGGACGTCATAAAGGTCCGCCGGGCGCCAAAGCAAACGATTTTAAAAAGACGATGCTCCAGCTTCTGCACTATCTGGACGAATACCGGCTGTCGATCGGCGTGGTGCTGTTCTTCGCCGTGTTTTCGACCGTGTTCTCGATCGTGGGGCCAAAGCTGCTGGGCAAGGTGACGACCAAGCTGTTCGAGGGCCTGATTGCCTATGTCATGGGCACCGGCCTGCTGACAGACTTCAATTACATCGGAAAGATGATCGCCCTGCTGGTGGGGCTGTATGTGGTATCCGCCCTGTTTTCCTACATCCAGGGCTACATCATGTCCGGCGTGTCCATGAAGGTAACCTACCGTTTCCGCAAGGATATTTCGGAAAAGATCAACCGGATGCCCTTAAAATACTTCGACACCCGCACCCACGGTGAGGTGCTCTCGCGGATTACCAACGACGTGGACACCGTCAGCCAGACCTTAAACCAGAGCCTGACCCAGATCATCACCTCGGTCACTATGGTACTGGGCGTGCTGGTGATGATGCTGTCGATCAGCTGGCTGATGACCCTGGCCGCGTTGATTGTGATCCCGCTTTCGCTGGGGCTGATTATGGCAATCGTCAAACGCTCGCAAAAATATTTCCAGGAGCAGCAGAAATCCCTGGGCGACGTCAACGGCCATGTGGAGGAGATGTACGCCGGACACAACGTCGTGCAGGCCTTCAACGGCGAGCGCGACTCGGTAGAGCAGTTTGAGGAATACAACGACAGCCTGTATGAATCGGCCAAAAAATCCCAGTTTTTATCGGGTATGATGATGCCGATCATGAGCTTTGTCGGCAACTTCGGCTATGTGATCATCTGTATCCTGGGCGGCTACCTGGCGGTCAAAAAGGTAATCGAGGTCGGCGACATTCAGGCGTTTATCCAGTATATGAGGAACTTTACCCAGCCGATCGCGCAGCTTGCCAATATCTCAAATACATTGCAATCCACCGCGGCGGCGGCGGAACGGGTGTTTGAATTTTTGAACGAGGAAGAAGAGCCCGCCGAGGAAGGCAAGGCGGATATCGTCACAGCCGGGCACGGCGCGGTGGAATTCAAAAACGTCAGCTTCGGCTACAACGAGTCCAAAATCATCATCCATGATTTTTCTGCGGTGGTGAAGCCCGGTCAAAAGGTCTCCATCGTCGGCCCCACCGGTGCGGGCAAGACCACCATCGTCAAGCTGCTGATGCGTTTTTACGAGATCAATGCCGGCCATATCATCGTCGATGGGCACGACATACAGGAGTACACCCGCGGAGGGCTGCGCCAGCTGTTCGGCATGGTTTTGCAGGATACCTGGCTGTATAACGCCTCGATTATGGAGAACATCCGCTACGGCTCGTTTGAAGCGACCGACGAGCAGGTGATCGCCGCCGCGAAGGCGGCGCACTGCGACGAGTTTATCCGGGCGCTGCCGGGCGGGTACGACATGGTGTTAAACGAGGAAGCGGGCAACATCTCGCAGGGACAAAAGCAGCTTCTGACCATCGCCCGCGTCATTTTAGCCGACCCCAAGATATTGATATTGGACGAGGCGACCAGTTCGGTCGATACCCGCACCGAAATCCTGATCCAAAAGGCGATGGATCACCTGATGGAAAGCCGCACCAGCTTTGTCATCGCCCACCGCCTCTCCACGATTCGGGACGCGGACACCATCATAGTCACGTGCGACCGCGATATCATCGAACAGGGCAGCCACGACGAATTGCTGGATCAAAACGGCTTTTACGCCGATCTATATAACAGCCAGTTTGCCAAGGGGGAGGAAGCCTCTTAGCAAACGGCGGATTTTTTAGAATGAACAGAAAGCGAGGAAGGCAGAATGAAAAAAAGTCATAGCGTGATCCTGCTGGCAGTAGCCGCTGTCATTATTATCGGCCTGTCTGTCTGGTATTGGTTCTACTGGCAGAGCAACACCTACTTCAGCACCGAAAACGCCAAGGTCACGGCAAAGCTGTACACCATCACCCCCACCACGTCCGGCAAGCTGGTCAAGCTGAATGTCAAGGAGGGCGGCGCCGTGCGGGAGAACGAGGTACTCGCGCGGGTGGAGAACGGCCCGTTCCTCAAATCGCCGGTCGACGGACAGGTAGTTAAGTCCGACGTGGTGTTGAACCAGGTCGTCTCCCCCTCAAACGCCGTCGCGGTGATCGCGGACAACGCTAATATCTACGTCGGCGCGAACATCGAGGAGACCGGCATTGCCAAAATCAAGACCGGTCAGAGCGTAACCGTCACGCTGGACGCTTACCCGGGCCGCAAATTCAAAGGCTGCGTCGGGGAGATCGAACAGGTAACCCAGTCGGCGCTCTCCGGCAACATGACCAGCTTTTCCACCAGCGGCACCTACACCAAGGTAACACAGCTCATTCCCGTACGAATCGATCTGGACGAGGATGTGGCGCTGGAAGGGCTGATCGGTACCAATGCAACAGTAAAAATCAAGGTTCGTTAAGGAGGATTCCATATGGACGGGGAAAAAATCAAAAGCAAGAAGACAATACTCATTCCCGTTGTGGTGGTCGTGGTGCTGGCGGCCGTGGTCACGTTGGCCTGGTTCCAGCTCACAAAGCCGGCTCCGGTTACCACCACCGCGTCGGAATACATGGTCGAGGAGGACGGGACCCCATTCGTCAACGGCACCGGCGTGATTGAGGCCAACGAACAGTTTGACATCACCGCGCTTGTAACCGGCAAGGTGATGGCCGCGCCATTTGAGGAGGGTGGCCAGGTAAATGAAGGAGACCTGCTGTTTCAGCTTGACAGCGCGGACGTGGAAAACGCGATCGCCAAAACGCAGGTTGGGCTGGAAAAAGCGCAGCTTTCCTATCACCAAAACGCCGATAACCTCGCAAAACTCGCGGTGACCTCCAACGTCACCGGCACCATTTCCGCCCTCTATGTCAAAGAAGGCGACATGGTGGCCGCCAATGGTAAGCTTGCCGATGTGGTAAACGACAGCGTAATGGTGCTCAAGGTACCGTTTATCGCGGAATATGCCGACTCCCTTTACCCCGGCCAGAGCGCCGAGGTCACCCTGATCGGTTCGTTTGCCACCGTTTACGGTACAATCGATAAAATCGCCTCCGGCCACAGCGTATCCGCGGACGGCAGCGCGGTGAAAATGGTAGAGATCAACGTGCCCAACCCGGGTGCACTCCGTAAGGACGACAAGGGCACCGGCGTCATCGGCGGGATCGCCTGCAACGACGCCGGCGTGTTTGATTACAGCGATACCGGCACGGTAATCGCAGAGGTCGCCGGCAAAGCGGGTTACATCCCCTACGGCGAGGGCGACCACATCAACGCGGGGGAGGTACTCGTCCGGCTGGACAGCGATACCCTCACCGCCGCGCAGGAGCAAAACGCGCTTGCCATCCGCGACGCGCAGCTGTCTCTCTCCACCCAGGCCGACCAGCTTAAAAACTACCGGATCACCGCTCCGATTTCTGGAACGGTGATTACAAAAAACATCAAAGCCGGCGAGACGATTACCGCCGCTGCCATGCAAAAAGGACCGTTGGCGACGATTGCCGACCTGTCCGCCATCAAGTTCAAGATGCAGGTCGATGAACTGGACGTACCCCTTGTCCGTCCCGGCCAAAGCGTGCTCATCACGGCGGACGCCATGCCGGATATTACCTACCACGGTACCGTGGAGTCGGTGGGAACGGCCGGCACCCAGGTTAGCGGCGTCGCGCTCTATGACGTGACGGTAGTGGTCAATGACCCCGACGGACTCAAGGTCGGAATGAGCGTCAACGCCAAGATCGATGTAAGCGAAAACGGCGAAACGAATGAAAATGAGGAAGGTACAAACCAGTCCGCGCCGGACGGCGCGCTGGATGACACGATAGCCTGTGCAGGCTGGAAAGGCGGGACGGTATGAGGAAGCTGATTAAAAAAACAGCAACGGTTTTATTGAGCTTTGCCGTTGCATTCACCATTGTAACCACACCCGTGTCGGCGGCCTGCCAGAGCGATTCCGATATCCTCGCCCTCCTGGGCGAGCTGAAGATTATGAACGGCGACCCGGACGGCAATCTGCGCTTAAACGATCTGGTCAGCCGCGCGGAGTTTGCCAAAATTGCAGCAGCGGCCTCGACCTTCCGCAACAGTGTGGCGTCCAATCTGGCGGTTTCGCCGTTTCGAGACGTTCCCCACACCCATTGGGCGGCCCCTTACATAAAAGCGGCGGTTACCAACCATATCCTCGCTGGCTATCCCGACGGTAGCTTTTTGCCCGAAAACCCGGTGCTGTATGAGGAGGCAATGACGGTTGTGTTAAAGCTTTTGGGCTATACCGATGAGGATTTTGGCGATTCCTGGCCCTATGGGCAGGTGGGCATGGCCGACCGGCTGGATCTGACAAAGAATATAACCCGTGGAATCGGGGAGGAGCTCAACCGGCATGACGTGGCAGTTCTGCTTTACAACCTGCTCGATACCAAGCCAAAGGGCGGGGTGAAAAAATATATCTCCGACTTCGACTGCGAAATAATAGAGAATGTCACCCTGATTGCCAGTACCCGGGAAGACCCTTCCGTCAACGCCGACCGGGTGCTCGCCTCCACCGGAACCTACCGGATCGGAGACAGCTTTCCCTATGACTATGTCGGCCGCAAGGGCGACCTGGTGGTAAAAAACGGGGATGAATTCGTTTCCTTCGCGCCCTATGAGCAAGGCGTCAGCCAGTATGAGGTAACCGACATCGTCGGCTCCGACCTGGTATTTGACGGAAAAATTCTCGATATTGACGAGAATCTGCAAATCTATTATAAATCGCAAAAAATGACCTATCAAAACGTGGTATCGCTGGCGGAAGAGGGGGATACCTTTACCACCTACGCCGCGCCCGACGGTACGTTGGAATACGCGGTGCTCAAGCGGGGCAGCGGCGCGGACGTAGCGCTGAAGGATTTGGACACCTACATGGTCTACTCCACGCTGGACGGAGAGATTGTCGTCTACCAAAACGGCGGATTCCAAAAGCTTGACATCCTCAACAGTACCACCGCCTACAAGGACAAGGTGCGCACGACCTATGCCGCCGTCAAGCCGGAGCTTGAGATGGGCGACATGATCTATGTCAAGTGGGACAGCAACCACAAAATCGAGTATATCAGCGTGGAAAAGGGAGATATCACAGGGCCTGTAACGGTCAAATCAGCCGACTGGCAGCAGGAATTCGGAACGATCGGCCAGGTCATGCGCGACGGAGTCAAGGCCAGCCCTTCGGACATCCAAATCAACGATATCGTTTATTATTTCCACTCCATGGGGATCGTTTTGGCCTACAGTAACAAAATCACCGGCGTGTATGAAAACGCCCTGCCCAACAAGGACATGCCGAATAAGATAGTGGTGTCCGGCACGACCTACGAGTTAGAAAGCGTCGCCGCCTTCAACGCGGTTTGTTCCAGCGGGCCGTTCCGTTACGGCGATACCGTGACATTGCTTTTAGGAAAAACCAATCAGGTGGCCGACGTGGTGTCCGCGTCGCAGAACAATGAAAGCACCGCCGTCTATGGCTATCTGGCAGAAACGGGACAAAAGGAATTTACCGCAAGTGATTTGAGCCGTTATACCGTCCTTTACGCTAAGGTGGTGCAGCCCGGCGGTCAGGTTTCGGAGTACAATACCGGCAAGGACTACGCGATGCTCAAAAACAGTGTCGTCAAGGTAACCTTTGCAAACGGAACCGCCACGCTGAGTTCCGTAAAAAACAGCCTAAACCTTTCCGGCGGCTTCGACTGGCCCAGGCATACGATAGGCGACCGGAGACTTGCGGACGATGTGAAGATATTGGATGTCACCACCACCAACCGCGCGGAGGCCGGTATGTATACAAACGTGTTCCCACAGCGGCTGAACGGGCTGAACATCCCATCCACCGATGTTTTGTACAGTGAAATCAACAACAGCAACGAGGTTTCCGCCCTGATCCTCAGGGACGTGACCGGAGACGCCTACCAGTACGGCATTGTCAAACAGGCTTCGACAAACAAAACCTATATCATGGGCAGCGAGGGGGGACAGGAATTGCTTGCCTCTGGCAGTATTGTCTACGATATAAACGGTGTAACCGGTGCAATCACAGCGCAGGGCAGATCCTTCCAGGTAGCAAGCGGGCAGCCCGCCCGCTTCGTCATGGGCAAAACCGGTGTGGACAGTATCCGTCCGCTTACACGTCTGGACAGTAAGATCAGCAAGGTTACGGCACAATATCTGCTCGCTGACGGGAATCAATTTCCCATCAGCGACCGCGCAGTGGTCTATGTTAAAACCTATGATTATAACTATATGGTCATCCCGCTTTCCGATATTATGCAGGACAATCCATACAAAATCACAGCCTATTATGACAAACCGGCCGTAGACGGCGGTCAAATCCGCATCCTGCTGGCTGAAAAGTAAAAAATGAAGAAAAAATAGCCGTTCAAATAATGGAACGGCTATTTTTCATGCCTTTGTTTTCTATATAACGGCAGCTTTATGCATAGCATTCCACAACCTGTATACCCTGTCCCGTCAGACGGAATCGTCCAACCGCATCATGCGGCAGCAGAAAATAATCGCCCCGCCGCAAACGACGAGAGTAGTCCGCGTCTGCCTTGCCGGTTATAGCCGCCGTACTTTTCAGCTCTCCCTCACCCTCGATGACACAGTAGACCGCCGCCCCTCTTTGGAGCAAAAACGCTCCATTCTCCAGTGTGATTCGGTTGACATGAAAATTTTTGGTCTGTGCCTCGCCGATCAGACTTTCGTAAACCACGCCATCCCCACCGTCAGACATTGATTTGGGGATCAGCTTAGCGGGACAGTCCAGATCGAACCGGAAGCAGTCCAGCGCCACCTCCCTGTCCAATCCCAGATACATCTTTTCATCCGTCAGCCGACAGTCACCGCACCAGCGTTCCGGCGTAATCGTAAAATCGGTCGGCTCCTGCACCTCCAGGATCAAGCAGCCCGCGCCGATGGCGTGTACCATCTTCGCGGGGATAAACACCACGTCGCCCGCCGCGACCTCGTGGCGCACCAGTAACCCTTCCAGCGCGTCCCGTTTGTCTTCACACGCGTCGGCCGCCCGGCGGAACTCCTCCGGCGTGACCCCCTCCCGGAAACCGAAATAGATGCAGGCGCCGGGACGTGTGGCAAGCACCACCCAGCTTTCCTCCTTGCCGTGGGAGCTATGGAAGTATTGTTCGGAAAACCTCCTGTCCGGGTGCGCCTGCACAGGTAAGCGGATTGCACTATCCAGATATTTAACCAATATCCCCAGCTCTTCCTTATCCCCCAATATTTGACGCGGATACCGGCGGATTGCCTCATCCAGAAACAGCTCCGCACCCTCGATTTTGGATATGCCCTCCCTCACTATAGCAATGTCCGGATTAATCGCCTCAACGGTTGAGGCGATCCATTCCTCCGGCAGACGTCCATCCCCGGAACCATCGCCTGTGAACCGTCCGAGCAGCTGTCCGCCGGTGTACTCCCGGTGTACCCTGTTCTTTTCAAAAAAGATCGGTTCCTCATAAAACATATTGAATCATTCCTTCCAGTTCACTGATTTGATAAAATCCAGCCGCCGCCATGGAAAACAGGGCCGCACCCACGGCTGCCTCCTCCTGATGGGAGGGAATCTGCATTTTCATCTGAAACCTTTTTTCGAACATCCGCACCAAAGCCGGATTCCTGCGGATGCCGTTGCCTGATCCGAGCAGCCGTCCGCACCGGCGCGGGGCGGCGCTGTATAGATCATATAGCTCGTCGGCAATCCCATGGAGACATCCCGCGATAAAATCGCGGGGTGTAAAATTGGTAAGCGACAGGTTTGCAATCCGCGCATGGGCGGCGGGATCCTCCCGCGTGCCGCAGAACCGGTTGGTAAAAACCAGATCGGTCTCTTCCCCTTCCTCCAGCAAACGCGCCATTTCTTCATACAGCTTGCCGCACGGCTTTCCCCCCGCCATATAAACAACCTCGCGGAAAAACTGCTCCAACAGGGCGTAGGCCCGCCCGCCGCAAAGGGCGCTTCCGGCCAGCAGGTAGCTGTCCCCATACAGGGGGCGCAGCTCCAAAGACCCTTTTGCCATATGAGGCAGAACCCCCTCATCCGCCATCAACGAAACCTGGCTGCCGGTGCCGACGTTGACCAGCACGGCATCCCCGCCGCCTCCGGCGCCGATGAAGCTTGCCTGATTGTCCCCAATCGCCACCGCCACCGGCACACCGCGATAGTGCCCCACCGTTTCGGCCTGCGCCGTGACGGCGGGAAGCATTTTGTTATCGATGGTAAACCTATGCTTCAAAAGATCATAACAGCCAAAGCTCGCCGCGTCGGATGCGTGAATGACGGGCACGCTTCTCTCCGTCAGCCGCATAACAATGTAATCGTGAATCGTACAAAAAGCGTCTGCCCCCTCCGGCACCCGTCCGTTGACACGGTTGTAAAAATCGGTCACATTGCCGTATCCCGTGTGGGAACCCAAAAAATCCGCGTACGTCGTATCCTGGTACGGCAGATTCCCGCGTCCGTCCTGCCAGGTAGAAAGGGGACTAACCGCCCCGCCGTGTCCGGTGTAAACGATACCGTGCATCTGTCCGGTCACGCCGATGGAAGCCACGTCCTCCCCCCATACCTGATCCAGCACGTCAAACACAAGCTGTTCGATCCGTCCGGGTTCCTGTGTCCGTTCCCAGCTGTTTGCAGACGGCAAAGCCGCATCGTTATCCAATGCCGCCGTTTTCTCCAGCGCACCCGTATCACACTCCACCGCAACAGCGCAAATGCTGGTGGTTCCAATATCCAGCCCAATGCTTTTCATATCCTTCCCCCTAAAATATACAGAAAATTCTCTTCTAAGCCAAAGCCGCCGATTTTGGGTCAAGCCGCGTGATGATGTCCTGTTGAATGGCGGGCGACAGATCGAGAAAATTGACAAACGTACCGTGAATCCGCATGATGTATACCCCGCCGGGCACGTATTTCTTTGGGGCTGCCAGCACCCTACGCAGGGTTTCGGGCGTCGTTACATTGACATAAAGGTAGAACGGCGATACCCCCTCCTGCAAAGGGTTAAAAAAGAGTAGATTCACAATTTTATCCCGAAATTCCAGTCCCCGTTCCTCATAGTCCCGGCCCTTAAAATACTTGGGGTCGATACCTAAGTGGGAGGCATAACCGCCGTCCATCTCGCCAAACGGCAGTTCCATGTTGGACAGCATACGAAAGCCCAGCCCGTTTTCCGCCTCGCCGAACAGCGGGTCCACCCCATAGCCCAGCATTTCGCGGCTTTTCCTCCCGTCCGGCGTCGCGCCTACCCAATAGCCATACAGCAGATGGGTGGAGGGGCTGGAAAAGTCCGGCCGGAAAGGGTTTCCCAAATAATTTTTTTGCTTGCGCACCAGGTCTGCAATCCGCCCGGCAATCCGGGCAGCCTCCTGGTCAACCTTTTCTATGTGGTTTCCAAACTTCGGACAAGCCTTCAAGAATGCGTGAAGCTCCTCATACCCTTCAAAATTATTTTGCAGGGCGGGGCAGAGTTTATCCGCGTCCTGCGGGCGTTGTGCAAGCAGCGTATCGATTGCCGCAAAGCTGTCTGCCACGACGCTCAGGCCATGAATCAGGCAGCCGCTGCCGTTGTAAGCCGTCCCCTGCCGGTTTGTGTCCCGCAGGTCGACGCCGGTTTCCAGCCCGCCCATGAAGCAGGATAAAAACGGAACCCGCAGGTTGGATAACGCGCGGGAGGCCCCGTTGGCGGCCTCCGCCATCCGTCCGGCAAACTGCTCGGTATTTCGGTAAAACGCTTCCCGTACGGCGGACAAATCGCACGCTTCCATATCCGCAAGCCGTTCTCCCGTAACCGTAGAAATACCGCCGCTTAAGGTAAGCTCGAGTATTTTGGGCAGGTTCAGCCAGCTGTTGGTCGTGTTGCCGTTGTCCTTGCCCATAACAAGCGGTTCCTGACAGCCCGCCACAGCAATATCAGGCAGATCCTCCTCCGCCACGCCGCGCCGGCCCAGTACCGTAAACAGGGAATCGTCGTTAAACAGCGAAGGCGTGAGCACCCCCGGCGAGAAGAAAAACCGTCCCATTTCCCGGTACAGCCGCGCGGGTGTGTTTTGGTGCAGCTTGACCGACAAAATCGGCTGCGGCAGGTTCATATCATAATACGCATCCAGCAGGGCGTAAGTCGTCTCGTTGGTCAGATCGTTTCCGGCGGTGTCGCGCCCGCTGAGGATGATATTCTGTGAAATTGCCCAGCTCCGGTCGGCGACGTTAAAGAACACCAAAAAATGCTTGAACAACTCCGCCGCCGTCTCCCGATCCATCTCCCCCCGGTAGGGCTCAAAAATTCGGTCGGCGTTCCCAACCGAGAACGCAAATGGATTGGGTGCCTGCTCCAGACACATCACCTGCCAGAGAAGCAGGAACATCTGAATCGCCTCAAACAGGTTGCGCGCGCCGTAATAGGGCACCCGTTCCAGCGTTTCTTGCAGAAAGGCAAGCTGCCCTGCGCGGTGTGCGTCCGCCGTTTTTCGTTTCTGTTCTAACAGTTTCCGGTAGCGCGCGGCAAGCAACAGCACGCTCTGTAATGCAATCTCCATGGCACGAAACCCGTTTCCCTCCTTGTGGGAAACTTGTTCCAGCAGACCCTCAATGCCGAGCCTGAGCGCGGGACGGAAATCGGGAATCAGGTGTCCGGTCACCTGTTCTACAAAAAAGGCAACCTCCCTGGTATCGTTCTGATACGCCTCATACACGGCGGAAAGCTCCCGCACATAGCCGGTTTGCTGCATGTACTCCCGCACCGCATCGATCCGTTCTTTGGGAAATTCCCCGTTGGGCCGGATGTCGTCAAACACAGCCGCAGGGTCGCAGTAGCCGCTGAACTCCTCCACCCGGAAAGCTGGGTTGATCAGGGCATAGCTGCGCGCGAAGCTGTCGCGCTGGGTACCGACGAAGACGGCATTGTCGCTGATGCTTAATGGAATTGTGCGCACAATCTCCTGCAAAACATACGCCTTGTCCATTTCACGGTTTGGGTGCTTCCCTTCGGTTTTCATCTGTGTTTCCAGCGCCAAAAACCAACCGTCTAGCCGTTTGATCCGGCGTTCCTCCGCAAACAGCCGCTTGGCCATCTGTGTCATTTCTCCCTTTTGAAAGACGTTCATTTCTCTTCCTCCCATGAAACGTTTCAGGTTGTAACAACCCGAAGCTGATTTTTCTGAAAAACCTCCCAAAATCGATCGATTCCCTCCTGCGATACAAACCCATCTTTCACGAGGTAGGGCTCCTTCCATTTTTCCTTACCATACTCATGGTAGGGCAGAAATTCAAAAGAAAGCCTATCTGTGTCCAGCCCCCGAAAATACGATACAAACCCTTCCGGGTCAGTGTTGAAGCCATTAATTAGCGGAATACGAATCAACGCCTCCCGCCCCGTCCGGCAGATGTATTCCAGATTACGCCTGACCGTGGTATTCTGCACACCCGCCCAGCGTTGATGGATTTCATTGTCAAAATGCTTGAAATCCATCATCAAATAATCGATCACAGGCAGCAGCTCCGCCAAGTGCGGGTGCGAGCCGTTTGTTTCGATTGCAGTGTGGATGCCGACCCGGTGCAGCCTTCCCAGCAAAAGAGCCGTCTCTGCAAACTGGCAGGTTGGCTCCCCACCGGTCAGGGTAACGCCGCCGCCGTCAAAAAACAGCTTGCGGCAGCGCATGGCCTCGTCAAACAAATCTTCCACAGACCGTTCAAAGCAGTTTGAAAAATCCGGCCCCATCCCTTCCGGGTTAGCGCACCAGATGCAGGAGAAATTACATCCATGCAAATGGTAAACCAGACGGTTCCCCGGCCCGTCCTGTGAATAATTGAAGCCCTTTCGAAACAACTTCATACCCCAAACCCTTTCGTTAAATCAATTAACTAATTAATTAAAACAATCTGCTTCTCCACAGGACGGACAGGCCATCCGCATCTCTTTCAACGAAACAGGCTGTTGAGAGCGATGGAGGCGGCAACCGCTGCCTTGTCCACCGGGCGGCAGAGACAGACCACAATGTGGTTATTGGTAATAATCCGCCCGTTGACTTCCTCCTCGATCATCCGCGCCAATGGTTCGCCGTTTTCCACAATATCGCCGCCGAGAACGATCCTGTTCAGGTCAAACAGATTGACCAGGCTTACGATGGCACAGGAGAGGTACCCAGCCTCCCGTCGGACCAGCTCCGCGTCCTCCGAGGCCTCCCGCCAGGTGGCATAAGGCGTACCCTTGAGAAGATTCGGGATAGAAGCATAGGCCTCCAAACAGCCGGTGTTGCCGCACTCGCACGGCAGGCCGTCGAACCGGATAGACGTGTGTCCCAACTCGTTTCCATAGCCGTTTTTTCCACGATACAGCTTGCCGCCGGTGACGATCCCCGATCCGATTCCCTCATCGACCATCAAAAACGCATAGTTTTCCTCGTTGGTACATCCGCCAAAATAGCTTTCCGCCAATGCCGCGGCGTTGGCGACGTTCTCCAGCCGGACGGGCAGGCCGCTTAGCTCGGAAAGCCGTCTGCCGATTTCACAGTTATGCCAGCCCGGAAAGTTCGGCGGATTTAAAATGGTATTGGTCTTATAATCCACCGGCCCGGGCGCCGATACGCCGACGCCGATGATACGCGCTCCCTTAGCCTTATCCGCCAAATACCGCACCTGTGCGGCGATTTCCCGAACGATTTCATAGGATTGCCGTTCCATTTTGCGGCATTCCCTGGTTTCCAAAAGCTCTCCCGCCAGGTTGGCAAGCCCAAGACGGTAGGCGTGGCGGGAAATGTTTACGCCGATGGCGTACCCCGCGTCCTTGCGGAGCGTAAGGTACACCGGTCGGCGGCCCACCCCCGCATAGTCCGACTCCTCCTCCGCAACAAACCCCTCCCGCATCAGCTCTTCCATCAGTATGGTCACGGAAGCACGTGTCAGCCCGATCCGGTTTGCGATATTCGCGCGGGATAAGCGTTCCTGACGGATCAGGTTTAAAATCAGCTTTTTATTGTGCTCCTTCATCAGGGCGGAATTGGTTCCCCGTTTCATGTCAATCCTCCAAAATATCTATCCGGTAGGTATCCGTAAAGGTTTCTTCAGGCGCAAGCGTGATGACGCCCTTTTTGTGGTAAAAATCGGTGTCGTCGCCCACGTGGTCGTCGATACCGAACCACGGCTCGATGCAGACATACGGCGCGCCGGGCTTTGCCCAAATACCGAGGTAGGGGCAGCCTCCCAAGTCCACCTTGATCCGGTACGCAGGGCTCTCCAGCGTAACCGAGTCAGAGCGCAGTCCCTCAAAGATCAACGCGTCGTTATCAAAGATGTTTTTGGTAATTACCAGCTCGTTGGAACCATGAAACACCTCCTCCGCCGTCTCCAAGTAGGCGTTATGGTTCAGCTTTTGGGCCAGTGCGGTCTCCCGTTCGCTGAATACCAGCCGGTCGCCGATTTCACACCGGAAGGCCGGATGTCCGCCGATCGAAAACGGCATCGGCCTTTCGTCACGGTTACAGACCCGATACGTAACGGCAAGCGTCCGTCTCTGGGCGCAAAACTGCGCGTCCAGCACAAAGCGGAACGGATAGCATTGATACGTTTCATCGGAATCGGTCAGGCGGAAGACTGCGTGAGATTCCCCGCTTTCCACCAGGGAAAACAGGCTGTTCATCGCAAAGCCGTGTTTGGGCAGGTGGTATGTCCCCTCCGTTAGCTTGAGACGGTCGTCGATCAGCCGTCCCACGACCGGAAATAAAATGGGGGAACGTCCGTTCCAAATGGAAGGATCCCCCTTCCATAAAAACTCCCTGCCGGATGCGGCAGAGGTAATAAAAGCAAGCTCCGCGCCGAAATCCTCTATCCCGACCCGCAGGGAATCGCTCTTAATGGTGGTAATCATAGTCTTCTCCTTTATTGGTTAAATCTCTTAACCAATTATATCAATACTGTATGATACTGTCAACGGAAAAGACCAAGAAAGCAAAAAAATAATCCGCCCGGCTTACGAGCCGGGCGGATTATTTTAATGTTTCCCGGTATCAATGCTCCGAATTTTATCCCGAAGCGGCAAAATCAGTCCGGGCGAGACCGACAGTTCGTCAATCCCGCAGGATAAAAAGGTCTCGGTGAGCGACAAATCCGCGCCCAGCTCGCCGCATATCCCAACCCAGATACCATTGTCATGCGCGTTTTTGGCGACCTGTTGGATCATCCGCAGAACCGCCGGATGATGCGGGTCATAAAACGGGTCAAGCTGCTGGTTCTGCCGGTCGACCGCAAGGGTATACTGTGTCAGGTCGTTGGTACCGATGCTGAAAAAATCAACTTCCCGCGCCAGCAGGTCAGAGATCAGTGCGGCGGCCGGTGTTTCAATCATGATGCCGAGTTCAACTTCGTCCGAAAATGCAATTCCCTCATGGGTTAGCTCCCGCCTGACCTGCCCGGCAATTTCCTTGATCTGGCGCACCTCGTCTACTGCCGTAATCATAGGGAACATGATGGCTACCCGTCCAAATGCCGACGCACGGTAGAGCGCGCGAAGCTGTGTCTTAAAAATCTCCGGCCGTGTCAGGCAGATGCGGATCGCCCGGTACCCCATGGCGGGGTTTTCTTCCTTTGGCAGTTCAAAATAATCCACCTGCTTATCCGCCCCGACGTCCAGTGTACGGATCACCACCTTGCGCCCTGCCATGTTCTGCACCACCGTTTTGTAAGCGGCAAACTGCTGTTCCTCGGTCGGAAAATCACTGCTTTCCAGATAGAGAAACTCGCTGCGGAACAGGCCGATCCCGCCCGCGTCGTTTTCAAGCGCGGCCCCGACGTCGCCGGGATTTCCAATGTTGGCAAACACATCGATTCTTTTGCCGTCAATTGTGACGTTATCCTGCCCTTTCAATTGGTTGAGCAGCTCCTTTTTGCGCCGTTCCTCTGCCTGTCTCTGCCGCATTTTTGCAAGAACCGTCTCGTCGGGATCAATATAGACCACGCCGGCCAAGCCGTCGGCTACCGCCAGGCGGCCGTCAAACTGTTCGATCCCCTCCGCGCCGATGATCGCCGGAATATTCATAGTGCGTGCCAGAATCGCCGTATGTGAGTTGGACGAGCCGTGCACCGTAACAAACCCGAGCACCTTATCCTTGTCAAGCTGTACCGTCTCGCTTGGCGCGAGGTCGTCCGCCGCGATAATGACCGGCTCATCCGTTGTCACCGTACCCACCTGCGCGTCCGACAACAGGCCGACCACCCGTTCGGAGATATCGCGCACGTCAGCCGCACGCTCCTTCATGTAGGGATCGTCCATCGAGGAAAACATCTGCGCGAAGTTGTCGGCCGTGGTGCCGACGGCATATTCAGCATTGACCTGCTCGGTCTTGATGATGTTCTCAATCGATTCACAATAATCCTGATCGTCGAGCATCATCTGATGGATGTCAAAGATCATGGCGTTGGCCTCGCCGACCTCCACCACCGCCTTTTCATAGAGTTCCTTGAGCTGGCGGATTGCTTCCGCTTTTGCCGTTTTGAACCGGCTGATCTCAGCCTCCGCGTCGTCTATATGATAGCGTTTAATGATGTTTTCCCGCCGCCTGTAAAGGGATATCCTTCCGATGGCAATGCCGCCGAACACACCTTTGCCTTTGATTATGTTCATATCCAGCGTCCCCCTTTGGGTCTATAGATTCGCCTGTAAAAAGCCCTCCATTGCCGTAATCGCTTCCTGCTCGTCGCTACCCTCGGCGGTAACGGTGATCTCTTCGCCCTGCTTGGCGGCCAAGCCCATAACGGCGAAAATCCGTTTCGCGTCGCCACTTTGGCTGCCTTTGCTGAGCGTAATCGAAGAGGCGTACTTGTTGGCCTCCTTCACCAGCAAACCCGCCGGCCTGGCATGGATGCCCTCGCGGTCGGTAATCACATATTTGATTTCTTTCATAAATCATCTCTCCTTTCCAAATATTTTAAGTCTTATTCCCTTACCCTCTTTTTAAAGAGTGCCAACAGCAGCATGGTCACAATGGAGCCAATCGCCAGTGAAAGCAGATACATCAGCTTGTTGTCAATGATCCCGACAACGAAGATTCCGCCGTGTGGCGCCATCAGCGTACAATTAAACAGCATTGACAGCGCACCTGCAATCGCCGACCCAATCGCACAGGCCGGGATGACCCGCAGCGGGTCGGAAGCCGCATAGGGAATCGCTCCCTCGGTGATAAACGACAAACCCATGATAAAGGTTGAAATGGAATTCTGCCGTTCCTTTTTGGTAAATTTGTGCTTAAAGAACCAGTTGGCAAGCGCGATCCCGATGGGGGGAACCATGCCGCCGATCATGACCGCCGCCATAATGTCATACTGTCCGGTCAGGATGGACGCGGTTCCAAATACATACGCCGCCTTATTAAACGGGCCGCCGAAATCAATTGACATCATGCCGCCCAGTACCAGCCCTAACACCACCTTGCTGACCTCGCCCATCGCGTTTAGAGAATCGGACAGCCAGGTGTTAAAGACCGCAAGCGGCGGGTTAATGGCAAACTGCATCAATGCGCCGATCAAAAGAATTCCCAAAAACGGATAAAGCAGTACCGGCTTGGTCCCTTCCAGCGACTTTGGAAGCATGGAAAAAATCCATTTTAGAAGTACAATAATGTACCCCGCCGCAAAACCCGCGATAAGCGCACCGAAGAAGCCCGAGCCACCCGCGCTTGCCAACAGGCCGCCGACGATACCCAGCATTAACGCCGGCCGGTCGCCGATGCTCATTGCTATGAACCCTGCCAGAATCGGCAGCATCATCGAAAACGCAGTGTTGCCAACCAGGTTCAAAAAGGCAGAAAACGGGTTGCTTTTACCAAACTCCGCCGTACCTGCTGCACCGCTGTCAAACAAGAAGGACAGCGCGATCAGGATACCGCCACCGATGACGAACGGCAGCATATGGGACACGCCGTTCATCAAATGCTTGTAAACCCGCCGGCCCACGCTTTCGGATTCTCCGTTGAACGAGGCGGATTCCGACTTGTGGTCGCTGTGATAGACCGGCGCCCCGCCGCTGATTGCCTTTTCAATCAACGCCTGCGGACGGCTGATGCCGTCGGCTACCTTTGCCAAAATAACCGGCTTTCCGTCAAAACGGGCCATCTCAATGTTTTTGTCCGCTGCTACAATGATGCATTCAGCCGCCGCGATCTCCTCTTTTGTGAGCACATTCTTCGCGCCGCCGGAGCCATCGGTCTCGACCTTAATGGAAATTCCCATTTCCTTGGCCTTGTTCTCGATGCTCTCCGCCGCCATATAGGTATGCGCAATCCCGGTCGGGCAGGCGGTCACCGACAGCAGACGGTATTTCCCTTCCTGCGGCTCCTCTTTTAAATCATCTTGATATTTTTCCATTTCAGCCCGGTCAATCAGGTCACAAAATTCCTTTTTGCTCTTAGCGTGGATGAGACTGTCACGAAACGCTTCGTCCATCAGCAGAACCGACAGCCTTCCCAATACGTCCAGATGGATGTTGTCCTCGGTATCAGGCGCGGCGATCAAAAATAACAGGTAAGCCGGCTGTCCGTCCAGCGAGTCGAAATCTACGCCTTCAGGCACCACCATGACGCTCAGCCCCGGCTCTTTGACCGCGTCCGTCTTGGCGTGCGGGATAGCGACCCCTTCTCCGATGCCGGTCGTTCCTTCTTCTTCCCGCGCCAGCACACCGCGCTGATAAGCGGTAACATCGCTGATTTTGCCCGTTTTATCCATCAGTGTGACCAACTGTTCAATCGCTTCCGCTTTGGAAGACGCTTTCCCGTAAAGCTCCATTCCCTTCGGGTCTAATAAATCCGTTATCCGCATGACATATCCTCCTTTATTATAATTTGTTCGATTCATGAATAAAACATACCTTAGAGAAGGCGCTCAATTTCGTCCTTACCCGCCAGCCATTCACAAAACGCCGTTGCGCTGCCTGCAGCAAGTCCCAGGCAGAAGGCGGCGTCATAGTCCCCGCCGGTTCTTTGGTAGCCGGCCAAAAATCCGGCGACCATAGAATCCCCCGCGCCAACCGAATTGACGACCCTGCCTTTGGGTGGTCTACTTTTTTGGATATTCCCCTGTTCGGTGAGCAACAGCGCGCCCTCACCCGCCATGGAAACCAGCACATTGCGCGCTCCTTGCCGCTGCAGTTCCTTAGCATAACGCGCTACATCCCCGTCGTTTTGGATTTCGGTGTCAAACAGCCCGCCCAGCTCTTCTTTGTTCGGTTTAATCAAAAACGGCCGGTACTTCAAAACCTTCAACAGCAATTCGCCGGTTGCGTCCACCACCGCGTCGATCCTTCTGTCCGACACGCCTTCTAGCAGCTTTTCGTAAACATCTCCCGGCAGGATATCGGGAATGCTGCCCGCCAGCACCAACGTGTCGCCGGGGTGCAGGCAATCCAGCTTACGGTAAAGCAGTTCGAGCTCTGCCTCCGACGTTTGACAGCCCTGCCCGTTGATCTCACTCTCCTGCTCCGATTTGATCTTGACGTTGATTCTCGATATCCCATTTTTTACGGTAATGAAATCGGTGTCACAGCCGTATTCCTTGAGCATCCGTTCGATTTCGCGCCCGGTAAAACCACCGATGAACCCCAACGCGCGGCTGTCCACGCCAAGATTTTTCAGTACGACAGAGACATTGATCCCCTTGCCACCGGGATAGATCACCTCTGATTTGGTACGGTTTACCTCACCCAGCGCCAGACGCGGCACCCGCACAATATAGTCCAGCGAAGGGCTGAACGTCACGGTGTAAACCATTGAATCACTTCCCTTCCGATACAAAGTACCTGTTATAGCCGGTCAACCTCGATCACCCGCGTAACCGATTGATACTGTCTATCCATAAGCTCATCGGTAACAATCACGGCTTCGTCCAAATCCGCGAAGGTGACTGGGGATATTTGACCGAATTTGGAGTTATCCGCCAAAATATAAGACTTGCGGCAACGGGTCAACGCCTTTGTTTTGGTGCGTGCCTCGTCAATGTCCGGCGTCGTATACCCATCCTCCAATGAAATCCCGTTTGTTCCAAAAAAGCCATGGGTGAACTGATACCGCTTCAAAAATTCCACCGTCTCGCTGCCAATGATCGCGTCGGTACGCGCTTTTAACCGGCCCGGCGGCACATAAACCGTGAATCCACGCCGTGCGAGCTTAGCGGCCAGCGGAACTCCGTTGGTCACGTAAACCGCGTGTTCTTCGGTAATAGAGTCCGCCATTCGTTCTGTTGTCGAACCCGCGTCCAAAAAAACAAAATCGTTTGCCCGAATGAGCGTGGCAGCAAACCGTGCAATCCGTTCCTTTGCCTGCGTATGCAGGCTGTATTTCTGTGAAATCTCCGGCTCCTGCTCGGAAAAAACAGTTTCAAGCGCCGTCGCGCCACCGTGCACCTTTTTTAGCTTCCCCATTGCGTGCAGCGATGTCAGGTCGCGCCGAACGGTGGATTCTGATGTTTGCAGCGCTTCGGTGAGCTGTTTGACCGACGCACTTTTATTAGTATTGACTATTTTGAGGATTTTAGAATATCTTTCTTCGGTAAGCATTGGTAATCACATCCTTTATCTGCATTATACGCCCACAATCAATCAATGTCAATCATTTTTAATCAAAATCGTGCACAATTATGACTGAATTAGGTTGGTACATTTTACTAATTAAAATTACATTTGTAAAAAACAAAAACCTGCCACACATGAGTGTACTGTCATGTGTGGCAGGTTCTTAAAATATATTTCCTCATTCATTAACAAAAAAGTCCCGCCGCAATTTTATTCCAGCGTGTCAGTCGCTGCGGTTGGTGCTTCACAGTAGACAAATCCTTTAATAGGATCTCCAGCGCCAATCCGTTTTGCTGTGCGGCCGTGGCCGCGCGGCGAAGCTCCTGTAAAACCAGCCGATCCTTTTGAGAACAACTCATATCTTATCCCCCCTATTTTACCTTGCTGTTATACCATAGGCTGCACTTTTCCGTCTTGTAGCTTATCGTGGTTTTTTGTACAAAACAAGCAAATAAAACTGCTTCCCTCCGAGTGACGGATCCACCCGCTGTCCCCCGTCAATCCCCGACGCTTTCCCGTCGGGCAGTGCAATACCGAACAGCGGGTTTCTCCTGCATCCCGTTCCATGGCCAATAAAAATCGGGGGGTATTTTTCTGATTTATCGATAAGACTCTTCAAAAATCCTGACACAGTCCTCATGCGTCATCTCACAAGGATTTGCGCTGAATAAACCGCCCATCGTTTCACGGGCGTTTTTGGCCAGTGTGTCAAATTCATCGGGCGTAATGCCATAATCGGACATCTTCAAATCCGCCACGCCGCATTCCTTTTGCAGGGATAGGAGCATTGTAATGAAATCCTCCGGCCGGGAGGCTTCTTGCATGCCCAGGGCCTTGGCCATATAGATAAACCGTTCGTCACAGGCGTGCTTTTTAATAAAGAATTCATAAAACGCCCTGGAAATCATAATCAGTCCCGCGCCGTGGGGCAGGTCTGGGTGATACGCCGACATCGCGTGTTCCATGGAATGTTCGGCCGTGGTAACGCTCACGGTCATCACCACACCCGATAGTGTATTCGCAAACGCCACATGCTCGCGCGCCTCCATGTCGCCGCCGTCCCGCACCGCACGGGCGAGGTATTGGCCCACGTTTTCGATTGCGGTCAGCGCGTACATATCGCTCATCATACTTGCGTAGGAAGAAATGTAGCTCTCCGTGGAATGGAACAATGCGTCAAATCCCTGGTATGCCGTAAATTTGGGCGGTACGGATTTCATCAGCTCCGGGTCAACCACCGCAATGGCGGGAAACAGCGAATCATACCCGCCAAACCCGATCTTTTCATTTGTTTCCTCGTTGGTAATGACGCCCCACTGGTCGACCTCGCTTCCCGTGCCTGCCGTTGTCGTGATACAGACAACAGGCAACGGCCTGGCCCTAAGCTCTTGGGCCTTGCCTGTTCCGCCGCTGATATAATCCCACAGGTCGCCGTCGTTTGTCGCCATGGCCGCGATCGCCTTGGCCGCGTCCATCACGCTGCCGCCGCCTAAGGCAACGACAAAATCACAGCCCGCCTCCCGCGCTGCGGCCGCGCCCTCCATCACAACGGTTTTGGTTGGATTGGCGTTGATTTGATCAAACACGGCAAACGCGGTGTCAGCGAGCCGGAGTTGTTCTTCCACCCTGGCCAGATAGCCGTTTTCCCGCGTCGATCTTCCGTTTGAGATTACGATCAACGCTTTTTTCCCGGGCAATTCCTCAATATTCAGATTGTTTAACTGGCCGTTTCCGAAAAGGATTCTTGTTGGTACATACATTTTAAAACTCATGTTATATTCTCCTCTCATTTTTGAATGCTTTTTATTACTTTTGCCGCAACCCCAGCCGCAATGGTATTGGGCGGGATATCCCTGGTCACGACGGCGCCCGCGGCAATGACCGCATTTTCACCAACCGTCACGCCGGGCATGATGGTCGCACCCGCGCCGATCCAGGCGTTTTTGCAGATGTAGATCGGTCTTGACTCTACATCGCGCCTGCTTTTTGGGTCGATGACATGGTTTGTCGTTATCAGATTGACCCGCGGCGCGATCAAAACATGGTCTTCCAGCGTAATGCCGCCCCGGTCCATAAAGGTACAGTTCTGGTTGATGAACACATGCCTGCCGACTTGAATGTTTTTTCCAAAATCCGTGTAAAACGGGGGAAGCAGCTCAAAGGTATCGTCTACCGTCCTGCCGGTCAGCCGTGAAAAGATTTGCCGCACCTCAGTTTTATCGTGGTAGGACAGGTTGAGCTGCGCCAGAATTTTTTGTGCTTCCTCAATCACATTTTTAATTTTATAAAATTCAGGATCGTAAATGGAGACCGCTTCCCCCACCAAATCCCGTTCAAAGATATCCATTGTTCCCATCTCCTATTCAAATTGTACCGTGACGCCCGCGCTGCCAACCGCCTCCTGCAGGCCGGCAACATCGTCGAGCCGCCCGATTTTTGTGTAGCTGTAGGAGGAAGAAAAGGTTTTGTAAAACAGAACCACACAATCCGAACCATATAACATAATGTCGCCCGCACGAATCTCACCGGGCTGTTCGCTGGCTGTTGGAAGTTCCTCGGACAAAAAATGGTACTTTTCGTTCCCGTTTAATTCATCCATTTCGAGCGTCATGGGAAGCATAGTGCCAAACGCGTGCGCGGCCTCGTTGTCATATAACGTCGCGGTAAAGCTGCGGCCGTTGATATGCAACGTCATTTTGTTCGTTTGTCCTGCCGTATCTCTTTCCATGGGCAGAGCCAGTGGTCTGAGCGTCGACATGTCCCACAAAAACGCCTTTACCTTATTGGAAGAGTCTGTAAGCTCTGTCAAATCCGCGGTAATTGTGCCGCTGCCCCGGTAAAGCTTCACCCCTGACAGGGTATTGCCCCTGTAAGCCGCCGTGATCAGAGTGCTTCCCGCCGGAGCGTTCGTGACGGTGACGATATTGTTTTCAAATGACACCCCGGCCTGTGCCTGCGGCTGTGCCGGTACAAGCTCAATGCCCTCCTCCCTGCCGAGATTACGGCTGTATTGCTTATCCGCCTGGTTATTCCAATGCTCATGTACGCCAAGGTTGGTTACTCCCACACCTGCGCCATTTGTATAAACCGTGCCGGACGGCGCATCGGCGACAAGCCCCGCCTCATGCAGATAGTTTTCCACATTGGGGTTGTCTTTAAGCGTCCCGTTACGGCTTGTAACCGCGGGCTCATGAATCAAAAAATCAGCACCCACCGAGTCGATCGCCACCGGATCCTGCGACAGAAATACACTGGCGGTATAGTCACCGTTAAAAGGCGACTGCTGCCATCTGGCGTTATCCCCTGTGATCGAGGCGCCCTCCGACGGGGCGCAGATCAGGGCGTCAAGCAGATACAACACCGTCTTCCCGCCCAGTTTTTCATTTGCCATCAGGTCAACCAGCGGACTGTAGATACCCATTTCGTTCCTTGTCAGGAACTGATGCAGGTTTGCCCCCTCCGGCGGGCGCATGGTATTTCCGTTGAGAAAGGAACCGAAATGGTTTTTGCCGCAAAGGGTGATGCCGTAGCTGTGTCCTTTCAGGTTTGCAAGGTTGATGACATACTCCGCCTCGATGACGCAGGTTGGCAGATAGTTGACCGCACCGCTGAAGGTGTATGACCAGTTAATCGGCGCAGCTTCATCCGCCGTGCCGTTATTCCTATTGATAAAACGGATCCCTTGCAGGATTCCCTCCGTACACATCTGTACCATATAGTCGGGAAACAGGCGGGATACATCATAGACTGTAATATCGGAGGGGGCGACGCCCCCCTCTTCGACCAAAGAAACCAGCAGCGTTTTTAAAAGTACCGGATTGGTGTAGCTCATTTGCGTTTCTCCGGAGGTGTCGTCGCCATTGACAGCGGAACCATTGATGTTTGCCTTGATCGCAATTTTTTCCCCCGCCGCGTAGCCGCCCGATTTTCCCCGGCTTTGATTATGGGCGGTAAAGAGCGCGTTCCAGCCGTTTTTTGCCGTAGCCTGGTTGGCAAGTGTTGCAACGGATTGGTTTACCATAGACTGTATGACATCTTCATCAAAATGTTCTGTCTCCCACCAATAGCCGCTGCCGTCCCATTCTACGGCCTGTGGTTCATGCGCCCATACAACCCGGCCCGGCATCAAGCCTACGCCTGTACCGTATGGCTCATGGCGTGGAAAAACACCTTCTTCTCTGCCGGATGCGGGCAATACCATTGTTGCCGCCAACAGCAGAGCAATGCACAGGGTGGACCATAATCGTTTTTTCATTTTTACCACCCTCCTTTTTTATCTTGCGTCATCTGTTGCCGAAAAGCCGTTTTCATCCAGCCATGTCTGAATTTCATTGGTTTTTGTAGCGTCTGAACCCCGAAATCCATCTGTCACCGTACTGTCCGGACAAAGCTGCCGGATTTCCGCCAGACTCCCGCCAATCCCACTCGACCCGCTTGTGCAAAACGGCATAATCGTTTTGTCGGAAAAGTCGTAAGAGTTCAAAAATGTAACCACCGGCGGCGGAAGAGTTCCGAACCAGATTGGATATCCAAGAATAATGGTATCATATGATTCCAGACTGGCAAGCTCTACTGTGATCTCCGGTTTGTAACCGCTATCCTGCTCCTCCCGCGCCTGGCTTAAGCACTCGTTATAATCCTCCGGATATGGATTGACCGGCGTAATTCTCACCAAATCGCCGCCCGTCGTTTGGTGTATTGTTTCCGCAAGGGTCTGTGTATTGCCGGAACGAGAAAAATATACCACGAGTGTACGCTCCTCTTCATCGGATATGGCCTGACCGGACTGTTGCTCCGCCTCCCTGCCTTCTTTCGTCAGCGTGACGGTTGATGTGCTTTCGTCCCATCCCACTTCAATACCAAAGTTCTCAGCTATAAAACGTATGGGGAGCATCGTGCGGCCATTCATGACCACTGGCGGTGTGTCGAGCATAACTATCTCCTCATTGAGATAGGCGGTAGGGCTGTCGATGGTCAGAAGGATAACATTTTTGTCCATTGCGAGTACCACCGTTTGGGTTTCCTCATCCCACGCCACAGCGCCGCCTAACTCCTCCATGACCGCGCGGACAGGTAGCAGGGTGCGCCCGTTTTGGATCACCGGCGCCGTCCCGATTCCAGGGTCAATTTCTTTTTCCATACCATTTACCGTCATAATTGGGTTGCCGATCTGCATTGACACCGTCAGCACGGCGACACTTGTGTTTGACGGTTCTGCCGTACATCCGGTTTCCACCATGGTAAGCAATGCTAAAATCAATAAGGCCGATAAACTTTTTTTCATTCCACTCACCTCTTTCATTATCATTATAGTCACTCGGCCCTAAAATGTCCAATACTTATATTACATATGTACCCATGCCAAAAAAGCATAGATTGGCGTGCCATGTTTCTGTTTTATTTCTCTCCTTTGCTTGAAGGAAGCATTTGAATATACAAAAAAACCAAGGTTCGGTACCTTGGCTTTTTCATGGTATATAGGGATATCAGTTGTGGTGGAGAATGGTAAGACAAATACATTTTTGCGAAAAACGATCCGCAGCGAAATGAGCGCTGGGGGGATTTTTGATAAAAAATCGCTGCAAACGATATGTAGCTTGCAGCGACATGGCGGAGAAGGAGAGATTCGAACTCTCGCGCCGGTTGCCCGACCTACACCCTTAGCAGGGGCGCCTCTTCGACCTACTTGAGTACTTCTCCATAGCCCTACGGTTTTACCTATTCATTTAAGAAAATATACGTTATTGTTAGAATTGGCGGAGAGGGTGAGATTCGAACTCACGGCTCTTTCGAGTCACTGGTTTTCAAGACCAGCTCCTTAAACCGCTCGGACACCTCTCCATCCGTGACGTAGACTATTTTAACATAACCCTGCGATAAAGTCAAGAATATCCCGATAAAATCCCCTTTCTTTTCTGAAAAACGTATTATTCACAGACAATGGTGGAAATCCCATGAGAAAAATGCTATGATGACGTTACTTTCCATTCCCGTTACAGACCAAGAAGGGAGCGAAACTTTCATGGCAATCAATAAAGCAATGCGGGCCGCGCTCAAAGCGCTGTCCTATCCGGATATAGACATTAAAAAAAATTATAAAGTGGAGCGGGAATTGGTGAATTTGACCTCCAAACGCATCATCAAACCGCATCTTTACCGCGTCTTGGACCATGATATTCCCTGTGGAGATCATCTGGTTCCGGTGCGCATCTTTGCCCCGCCGGACGGGCCAAATCACCCGATTCTGATTTTTTTCCACGGCGGCGGCTGGGTCACCGGCAATATCGACAGCTACGACGGTGTCTGCGCCGACATGGCCCACTTAACCCGGCGCATGGTGGTTTCGGTGG
>CABSMD010000009.1 GCA_902478725.1 uncultured Clostridia bacterium | reverse complement strand
TGGAAATTTTTGAGGTCTTCATCATTTACTCTTGTTTGTAAACAGTGAGGCTTGGGGTCGGATGTCGGCCTGCCCATCTTCTTTGTAGACAACCGTTTACCTCCTTTTTGTGTACAAAAGAATACTATCACTTTTGTGTCCATTTGTCAACATTTTTGTTTTGAATAATTGGCAATAAAAAATACCGCCCCGTGGGAATCCCACGAGGCGGTATTTTGGCTCCTTCCTTATGAAAGCTGGTAAAAAATCTCCCGTCCCGCATAGGAAGCGGCGCTTCCAAGCTCCTCCTCAATGCGCAAAATCTGATTGTACTTCGCGACCCGGTCCGTCCGGCAGGGTGCGCCCATCTTAACCTGTCCCGCATTGGTCGCCACCGCGATGTCGGCAATCGTAGTGTCCTCGGTCTCACCCGAACGGTGGGACAGAATATACGTATATTGTCCACGCCGCGCGGTTTCGATCGCACACAGGGTTTCGCTCAAGCTGCCGATCTGGTTGACCTTAACCAGCAGGGCATTGCCCGCTTCCTTTTCCAGTCCCATGCAAAGCCGCTGTTGATTGGTAACAAACAGGTCGTCCCCCACAAGCTGTACCCCGCCGCCCAGCCGCGCGGTCAGCATGGCCCAGCCATCCCAATCGTCCTCGCCAAGTCCATCCTCAATCGACACAACAGGATACTTTCGGCAGATATCCTCCCAGTAAGCGATTAACTGCTCGCTGTCCAGCCGCTTACCACGCTTAGGCAAAAGATAACCGCCCTCCGTTGTCCATTCGCTGCCGGCCGCATCGAGTGCAATTTTCACATCCTCTGTGGAATATCCAGCTTGTTCCACCGCCTTTATGATGATCTCAATGGCTTCCTCATCGTTCGCCAGGTTCGGGGCAAAGCCGCCCTCGTCACCCACGCCGGTTCCCAACCCCTGCTCCTTTAGAAGGCTGCCAAGGCAATGGTAAATTTCACCGCACCAGCGCAACGCCTCCCGAAAGCTCGGCGCACCGATGGGCATAATCATGAATTCTTGGATGTCAATATTGTTCGCCGCGTGCGCACCGCCGTTTAAAATGTTCATCATCGGCACTGGTAGAATGTGCGCCGCTGTGCCGCCGATATACCGGTAAAGAGGCTGACCAGTGGCCTGCGCCGCCGCCTTAGCAGCCGCCAGCGAGACCGCCAAAATCGCGTTAGCGCCCAGCTTGGATTTGTTGTCCGTTCCGTCCAGACGGCACATGGCGCGGTCTAGCCCTTCCTGATCGAGTGCGTTGAAATGGCGCAGCTGTGGGGCAATCAGATCATTAATGTTACGCACAGCTGCGTTGACGCCTTTACCGCCATACCGCTTCTTATCACCATCGCGCAGTTCATGCGCCTCGTAAATTCCGGTTGACGCGCCCGACGGCACACTCGCCCGTCCGCACACGCCGCAATCCAGGGTTACCTCCGCCTCCACGGTGGGGTTGCCGCGGGAATCCATGATCTCCCGCCCGATGATTTTTATTATTTCATGTGACATAATCATTCTCCTTCAAGCAGATTTTTGTTAGTATCTGTTCCAAATCCCCTTTTTATGCAAAAAGCACGCCCCATAAGGGCGTGCTCCAAGCTGTCGAAAAACTCCGTTTTCCGACAAGTATTCGAATTTGTTCGTTCGCACCTCGCGCAAGCCACGGTGTGGCTCAAACACGCACATGAGAGCGTGCTCAAATTTACTTGCCTCGCACCAGCTTGTTGATCTCTTCCCGGAAGGATTTGACGTCCTGAAACTCGCGGTAGACGGATGCAAACCGCACAAACGCCACCTCGTCCACCACCTTGAGCTTATCAAGCAGCATCTCACCGATCTGGGTCGTTGTGACCTCGCGCTCCAGCGAGTTAAAAATCTTTGACTCCACCTCGTAGACGATATCCTCGATCTCGCCCAGCGATACAGGCCGTTTTTCACATGCGTGCATCAAGCCCCGCGTAATCTTATTCCGGTCGAACGGCTCGCGGGATTTATCCTTTTTGATTACCATGATTGGCATATTCTCCACCTTTTCATAGGTGGTAAACCGTCTGGCGCAGCGCAGGCACTCCCGCCGCCGCCGGATAGCGACCCCCTCATCTGTGGAGCGTGAATCGATCACCTTACTGTTGACATCGCCGCAATACGGACATTTCATATCCAAAGCCCTCCGTCATCCATTGATCAGCCCATACAGAACATAAATCACCCGCGCCGCCTGGCTGCGGGTCAGGCTGTCTGCCGGGTTGAACATCCCGTTTTCATCCCCTGTGAGCATCCCGCCGCACAGGGCGCGCACCGCCTCTTTCGCATAGGGGGCGACCGCGTTTTTATCCTTTAAACCGTCAAAAGCGTTTTCCTCCCCCGCAAGGGACAATCCACGCTTTTGCATGACATTGTAAAGCATGACCGCCATATCCTGCCGGGTGATCGGCATACCAAGTCCGAACTGCCCGTTGCCTACGCCGCTGACATAGCCGTTTTGGTAAGCCGAGGCAACGTAGGGATAGTACCATTCCCCCACGGCAAGATCGTTAAAATCTACTGCACTGTCACTTGTGCCGATGCCGGTTGCATCCACAATCATCTTGACAAACTGTTCTCGCGTGACCGGCTGCTCCGGCGCGAACGCGCCGCCGCCCATACCGTTGATCACGCCCTTGACGGCCAAAAATTCGATATATTCCCGCGCCCAGTGCTCTACGGCAACATCCCCAAAAAGCTGGATTTCACCCTCGCCCAACACGCAATACATCACAGCATTTCGCAATGGCATCAGCTCCGCGGGCACCTGACGGGTCTCAAGCATTGACTGGATCACGGTGTCATACTGGGCATTGATGGCGATCATCAGGTTGTTATGCGCACCGGAAAACAGCACCTCATACAGCGCATTATACATCCGCGAATTGAAGTTGGAGGCGTTTAAGCCCTCGATTTTATCCACCTCTGCGTTCAAATCGACCAAAAAATCGGCAATTTCCTGATCGGTCACGTCAAGCTCCTTGACCGCCGTGATGAAATCCTCAAACATAATTTGAAGCACACGGTAGGTTTCGTTCATATCATATTTCGTTTCGGCAAACGCCGGCGTACTAAACCCGCACAGCAGGGTAAAAACCAGCAGTACGGATACCATTCTCCTTTTCATGGCTTTCCTCCTGTCCTATGTACTACTTGCTTATAGTATACCATAAATTTTACTGTTACTGAGCAACTTTGCTTTCTTTGAATTAATTAATTTATACCGGCAGAATCTTTCCTGTTGAAACCAAAGTTGCTTATAGTATACCATAATCCGCTCTGTTTGAACAGGTTTTTCGGCAAAAAAACCAGAAAAAACGGACGGCAAAATAGTATGCCGTCCGCAAAATTCTTGTTACACTTTTTATTTTTGCAGGCTCCACAGCTTGTAGATGATAACCGCTGCCTGCGCGCGGGTTGCGTTTTGCTGCGGGCCGAAAGACCCGTCTCCCATGCCGGAGATGATGCCGCCTTTTTGCATTGCGGCAATCGCGTCCTTGGCATAACCGGCGATATTGGCCTCATCGCTGAAGGTAACCTGCTCGCCGTCGGGCAATGAAACTCCCATGACAGTAGCCGCATTATGAGCCATCACCGCCATGTCCTCACGGCTGATCAGGGCGTTCGGGCGGAAGGTTTCATCCTCGTAGCCGGAGGCCACGCCCGCCGCACGCGCGTTCATAATCGCGTCATAATACCATTCTCCGGGCAAAACATCCGCAAAGCCATAGCTGGGATTATCGGAGGAAATACCGAACGCGCGAACCAGCAGGGAAATGAACTCCGCACGGGTCACGTTCCGGTCAGGCTCGAAGGTGGTTTCGCTGGTACCGCTGATGATGCCGTTACCCGCCAGCTCAACGATCATATCCTTTGCCCACGCCACATTGTCCAGATCGGTAAAAGCAACACTCGGCGATGCGCTTGGCGAGACGCTCGGGATGATGGAGGGAGAAGTGCTTGGGCTGACCGACGGGGATGCGCTCGGGCTCGCGGAAGGCGAAGTGCCCACATCATCCGGCTCGGTATCCGGCACTGTGCCGTCCTCACCCTTGACAACGACCTTAATCATGGAATAGATACCATTATAGTTCTCGATCCCCTCGGTCTCGGCCAGCGTTCCGGTGAACAGGTAGAACGAGGAGGTATTCGGCTGGTAGTTCGGTGTGCTGTTTTCGCTCCAGGTGATGCCGATCTGTTGCTTGGTACCGTCATCGAGGTTGGCCTCCACCGTTTTAGGCAGGAGCTTTTGAACCTCCTCCAGGCTGGTGCCGTAATCGACGACCACATCGGGGATTTCGGAAATTTTGAGGATGATCTTGGAAGCGGTTGCGTTTCCGATCACCAGCGGTTCATAGGTGTAAGACAACACCGCTGGTTCCTTCGCGCTTCCCAGAAAAGCGGACATGCCTTCTTCCATGGAATCCACATATTTGGGTGCACTTCCCTTTTTGGCAATCTGGAGCTTGGTGTCGCCCTCTTTGATCACTTTAAATGAAATGGTAAAGAGGGTGGCTGAATCGGTTCCCAGCGCAAGGCCGTCCGGCAAGGTTTTGATGCTGTCCGGCGTGATGCCCAATGCAAAATGCACCGTCCCACGCTGTTCATCCACTTTGGAATAAATCCTGCCGATTCCGGCGCTGGTCAGCTCCGGGTTAAGCGCTACGCCGGATGCGCCGTCTACAACCTGCAACACAGCCGGATCGTAGAACACGACCATTTCGGCTGAATAAAAATTCTTCGAGGCAATGTTTTCTAAATTTACGTTTGCAGTAAAGGTATCGCCCACTTTCGCGGGTGTTTTATCAAGCTGGATGGCCACAGTCGCCGTATCAGCATCCGCATAAATAAAAATACTGAGTGACAATACCATGACCAATGTCAGCGCCAATGCGATCCATTTTTTCATTTTTTATCCTATCCTTCCTGAAACAAATGGCTGCCTACTCAGAGACAGCCATTTGAATGAAATTATTTGTTATGCCTTATTTCAGGCTCCAGATTTTGTAGATAATAACTGCCGACTGAGCTCTGTTAGCTGTTTCCTTCGGCGCGAAGGTACCATCGCCCATACCGTTGATGATGCCAGCCGCGGTCATGGTATCGATCGCTTCTTTTGCAAAGTCAGCGATATCCCAGGAATCGGTGAAAGCTACCGGATTGCCGCCAGGGATAGAAATTCCGGCTTTGTTTGCCGCACGAAGCGCAAGAGCCGCCATTTCTTCACGGGTAATCTGCGCATCCGGACGGAAGCTACCGTCTTCATAGCCTGCCGCAATACCCAGGCCGTACGCGATACGGATGGAATCGTAATACCATTCGCCGCCTACATCACTAAACGGAACCTCGGTGTTATCAGAGGTCAAAGTAAACGCACGAACCAGCATGGAGAGGAATTCCGCTCTGGTAACCGAAGCACCAGGTTCAAACGTGGTAGAGGTACGGCCGGAGATAACACCAGCCTGCGCCAGCTTGCTGATCATGCCTGCCGCCCACGGATAATCCGCCAGGTCGGTGAACACGATATTGAGAGGCTCATCTTTGTCGCCGGTGTTGCCGTTCGGATTTCCGATGATGCTGGAACCGCCCGGGCCGGAGGTGCCTCCGCTGTTAGAACCGCTGTTGCTTACAACATAAACAGGAATGCTCACCGTTTTGCTGCCAACGGTTGCGGTAATGGTAGCGTTACCAGCTATACGGCCGTAAACGGTGGTGGTGCTTGAGCTGGTGCTGCCAAGCGACGCGATATATGCGCTGCTGGTGCCCCAGGTAATCTTTGCATCCGGATCTTCCGGAGTAGCCTTAACGGTCAGCTGAACGGTAGTGCCAACCGCAATGGTCAGGGAACTAATCGGGCTGCCGTTTCTGTAAATCGCAACGCTCTCTGCTTCGCCAGCCTTGTCGATGATGATGTTCGCGCTGATGCTGCCCTTGCCGTTTAGGTCAACGTCATCGGTCTTGGTAATCGTGCCGGTGATGGCATAGGTACCAGGCTTTTTCGCGCTGTAGGACGGCGTGGTGGTCGAAGCCCAGGTCAGAGCCATTTCTTTGGTAGAGTTATCTTCCAACGTTACGGTCACCTTGGTAGGCAGTTTCGCTACCGCCGCGTCTAACTTGGTGCCGTACTCAACTTTTACATCTTCTACTTTTGCAACCGATTTGATCTTCTTAACAGCCGCTTCGGACGCCTTTACGGTAACGTTTGCTTTAACAGCAATCGAATCCGGATTGAGAACATGGTCAACCAGAGTCAAAGCGCCGGTGAACTCATAGGTACCCGGTACGTCAGGGGAGAAACCGGAAGGAGCCGTCCAAGCAACAGCCACAGCTACCTTCTTGCCGCCTTCAAGAGTAACCTCAATAACCTTGGGCAGACGAGCCATAATGTCATCGCCCGCGGTGTTGTAAGCAACTTCAAGCTTTGTTTCCGCTACGCTTGTGATCTTGGTATCGGCTGTAACCTTGCCGCTTACCGTAGCTTCAGCCGTAATCGCCACTGCGGCGGTATTGGCATATTTGTCACCCAGCGTGAACGCGCCGGTGAAGGTATACTTGGTGTCAGCGTCAACATCGCCGTTGTAACCCTCGGGAGCCGTCCAGGTAACCGGAACATAGTCCTTCGAGTCATCTTCAAAGGTGACCTCAGCCTGTGCGGGAAGCAGTTTTACAGCATCCTCAGCAGAGGTACCACTCGGCAGCAGAGCGCCGGTGATGGCGGTTGCTGATTTAATTTCTTTCTTTGCAACGGTAACGTTGGCAATCGCCTTGTGGTTGGCCGTGTTGGTGATGTTGCTCGGCAGGTCGGTAAAGGTACCTTCCACCGTGTAGTCACCAGCCGCGCCGGTGAAACCAGCAACGTCTTTCCATTCAACCTTTACTTTAGCGGTGCTGGCATTGTCGCCGTCGCTTACAGGCACGGTAACCTCTGCCGGCAGAACCGCACGGATGTCGTCCATGGTGGAACCAACAAACGCTTTGTAGGTATCGGCCAGGGTGACGTCGTCGGTGATGTTCAGCTTAACTTCACCTATGTAGATCGATTCGGTTTTGTCGGTAAGGGTGGCATTCACATCTTTGTCACCTAAATGGGAGATATATCCCGCAACAACAGAAGGATCATGCACAGGTGCCTGATCTTTAATAGCAAACTGTAATTGAGAATTAACATTTGCTTTTAAAACTTTAAAACGAATCCCACAAACCAAAAAACTATCTTCTGTTACATCAAATCCATCAGGATAACTCGGAGCTGTATCAGATGGCATACCTAAAGAGTAACTAACTAAGCCATTTGTCGGATCAAGCGAAGAATTAAGTCGTGCAAAAACACCTGTACCTGTGTCTTCATCATACATATATTCACCAGAAATGAATGCTGGTGCTGCCGATCCCGCGGCTACAGCACTGCCGCTAGCATTGACAACCTGTAATACAGTGGGATCAAAATAAACCACTGCTTGTGTCGAATAAAACTTCTTAGAAGAAATATTACTCAACTCAACATTGGCAACAAATGTGTCGCCAACCTTTAACGTCGATGTGTCGATTGCGTTTCCTTCACTGTCCACCGCGACGATTGCAATGTCCGCAGTATCGTCAGCCGCAAGAACAGGGAGTGCAAAGCTCATAACCGACAATGCCATGACAATTACGAGCAAGAGTGAAATGCCTTTTTTTAGTTTCATAAAATAGCCCTCTTCTCCTTAAATTATTTTTAATATACTTTGCCCCAGTTGTTTATAACTTCCATATAATCTTCCAAGTTAATTGCACCATCATCATTACAATCGGCGCGTACATCAAAATTTGGATCCGTCGAAATTCTGCCCCAGTTGTTTATTACTAACATATAGTCTTCTAGGTTAACCGCGCCATCACCAGTGCAGTCTCCCGGTCCCTTTTTAAGACTCGTAAAACTGAATCTCTGAGGCTTCGGAGCTGCGATGTCGCTTCCGCCGACATACACGGTGAAGCTATCGCCCTTGTCCGCCGCAATCGCAGCGTTGAACTCATACTTTCCGCCTACTACCGCAACCTGGTCTATGTACGCGATGTCCTCATCCGTCAGGCTGCTTAACTCAGCGTTGCCTTTTAAAATCATGATCGTGGCCTGCTGGCCTTCCACAGGTTCGCTTACCGTACCGCTTACCTTTACGGTTCGATTGTCCTTGTCTACATCAGTCGTAAGAGTAGACACCGACGCAGCAAAGGCTGAAACCGTGAACAGCATTACCATCACTAGCGTTAGGCTGACAATCCCAACAAATTTCTTCACAACTATTCCTCCCTTTTTTCCTGCAAAATTTTTACCCCACTCTCTACCCCCGTATAAGTACGAGAAATGCGGAGCGCATTTCACGACATATATATCTATTGTACCATAGAATTCGTATTTTTCAAGTAGTTTATATTAAATTTTGATTTCATTTCATAGAAAAAAATATTTCATTTTTTTCCTTTTTCTTCTCGGCCGGCAGAATCCCTTGAACAAAACGCCAGCAGAACCCCTTCGGAAATCGTCACCGTTGCTGTTTCATCCGCAAATTCATTGCTCACCGCAAGGTTCGTCCCCAAACGCAGGGTCGCATTTTGAAGCGGGTATACAAAACCGGTCAGCGTTACCCCGCGCACCTCCGCCGTCAACGGCAGGAAGGACACCGAATACCCCTCCCTTTTGGGCAGGGTCAGGCTGTCACGCACCAGCCGAACCTCGTTGCACTCGTCCAACACCAGCCCCTCACCGCCATGTTCGGCAATGTACGCAAGCAAGCTCAGGTTGGCAAGGCTGTGATCCATCCGGCTGCCCACCGCACCAAGCAAAATGAGTTTTTTTATCCCGCGCTCCAGGCAGTACGACACCGCAATCTGGGAATCGGTAAAATCCTTCTCCCGCGGGTACCGCACCGTTTCCACCCCGGCCGGAAGCGCGCCGCCAAGAGAATCAAAATCCCCCAGCAGGATGTCCGGGACAAGCCCCATCGCCCGCGCGTGGCGATAGCCGCCGTCCGCACAGACCACCAGCGGCTTGTCCGCCCAAAAGGGCTGCTTTTGGTAAAACCCATAGTCCTCCATCCGCCCCGCACAGAAAATCACCGCAGACCTACTCATTGCCCATCTGTTCCTTAAAATCCGCGACCGCCGCCGCAATATCCTCCTGCCCGAACACCGCCGAGCCCGCCACGATCACGTTCGCGCCCGCATCCAGCGTCTCTTTGAGGTTGTTAAGCCCTACCCCGCCATCAATCTCCAGCTCAACGGGACGGTTACCCAGCATCTTTTTCAGCCGACGGATTTTTTCGGTCATGGCAGGAATGTATTTCTGCCCGCCAAAACCCGGATTTACGGTCATCAACAAAATCATGTCCACATCATCAAGGACATACTCTACCACATCCAACGGCGTGGAAGGGTTCAAAGCAACACCCGCACGACGGCCGGTTTCCTTGATCTGCTGCACCGCACGGTGCAGGTGCGCCGTCGCCTCGGCGTGCACCGTGATGATATCCGCCCCCGCGTGAGCGAATTTTTCGATAAACAGCTCCGGCTCGGCAATCATGAGGTGAACGTCAAACACCATATTGCTCACCTTGCGCAAGGATTCGATCACCGGAATCCCAAACGAGATATTCGGGACGAAATTCCCGTCCATCACATCCAGATGCAGATAATCCGCACCGGCCTGTTCCGCAATCCTGACCTGTTCCCCCAGCCGCGAAAAATCACACGACAGGATGGAGGGAGACAGCTTATTCATCCTACTTCACTCCTTCTATTTCACCGCAGACGCGGCTGGTTATTTTGAAACAGTCCGCCGCCCCGGGGCAGCAGACTGTTTTACCATTTTTCCTTATCCTTTAAGGCGGCGTACAACGTCCGGTAGCTCTCCAGCCTTTCGGGACTGATGTCACCGTCCGAAACAGCATCCGCCACCGCACAGTCCGGCTCGCCCGTATGGGCGCACCCGCGAAACCGGCACTGCCCCTCAAAGCTACAAAACTCCGGAAAATAGTCCTTTAGCTCGCCGCTTTTGATCTCTTCTAATTCATACGAGCCAAAGCCCGGCGTATCGATCACAAAACCGCCGGAATCCAGCTCCATCAGCTCCGCGTGACGGGTGGTATGCCGCCCCCGCCCGATTTTGCTGACCTCCCCCGTTTCCAGCGCGGCATCCCGCGCCAGAAAATGGGGGTTTAAACAGTTAAGAAGGCTGGATTTTCCCACCCCGGAATTGCCGGTAAACACGGTCGTCCGTCCACGCAGGCGCTCCCGAAGCGCCTCTACCCCCTCGCCCGAGGCCGCGCTGACGCACAGCACCGGGTAGGCTCGATAGATTTCCGCCAGCTCCGCCGCCGGGGCAAGGTCGGTTTTATTGACACACAGCACCGGCTCGATCCCATGGTATTCCGCCGCCACCAGCATTTTATCCAAAAGCCGCGGCGCGGGATCGGGCGAGGCGGCCGCCGCCACGATCAACGCCTGGTCAACGTTGGCCACACTTGGACGTTTGAGCGCATTTTTACGCGGCAGGATGGCGTCAAGGGCAAAGTCTCCGCCAACGCCACTTTCCAAACCGCCAACACCGACGCTGCTTTCTGACCCTCCCGTTCCGGCGGACCGGCCGCCGGGGGCGCTTCCCTGAAAACTGTCTGAGGAGCGTGAATTGTCAGCAGGAAGGAAGCCGGATACCTCGGCCCGATCCCCCACCAGCGGGGTCACCTTCTGTTTGCGCAAAATCCCCCGCGCACGGCAGGTAACCACCTCACCGTCGTCCATCTTTACAAAATACAGCCCGCCAACGCCCTTGATGATGGTTCCAATCTGTTTCCCGTCCATCCAAACCCTTCTTCTATCAATCAAACTGTATGGTCTGCGTACCGCTTAGTACACCGTCAAGATATACTTCCGCCTGCGCCGTGCCCGAACCGATCAGCCGCACATCCACAGAACCGGGCGCGGTATCACGGGTTTCATTGTACACAACGTTGCCATTGATTTTAATCATCACCTGCACACTCTGCCGATCCTGCGGCAACGACACGGTCAGGTACCGCGTCTTTTGCGCCGGGGTCGGCGTTGCAGGCTGCTGGGTGGGAGGCGGCGTCGGGGTAGCCTCCTGTGTCGGCGTCGGCGTCGGGGTAGCCGGCGCTTTTCCATTAGAAACAGTCACATTCACCTCGGTCTTTTTATTCACCTCGGTCTGGTAGGACGGGTTTTGGTCAATTACGGTACCCTCGGGCTTATCGCTGTCCGCCCGCGACACGCTGCCCCACACAAGTCCCTGCTGCTCCACCGTCTTTTTCGCCTGCGACTCGGACAGGCCGATCACATACGGCACCTCCACCCGTTTGTCCTCCTGCCCCTTGCTCACATACAGGATGACCTCCAGGTCGGCCGTCACCTTCTTGCCCTTGGCGGGCACCTGCCGGATCACAAAGTTCTCCAGCACACTCTCGTCATACTCCTCCACGATCGAGTACTTGATCTTGTTCTCCTTCAAAACCTTTTCCACAGAGGAAACGTCCTTATTGGTAAAGTCGGGCAACTCATCAAGCTTGCTCCCCTTGCTCACGGTCACCTTAATCTTGACCTTGCGCTTGTTCTTGATATCCTTCTCCGCCTCCGGATCCTGCTTGACGATCGTCCCTTCCGGATATTCGGCAGAGTCCACCCGTTCCTTCGCTTCTTCTATCGTGATCTTTTTGCTGTCCTTATATTCGTCCTTCACCTCATCGATATTGCGCCCAACCAGGTCGGGCACCCTCTCGATGCCGTCGTCGGAGGAGCCGAACATCCCGCCAAAAAAGCCGGGCGACACGATATTAATAACCACCACCGAAAAGATGGCAACGATGATGAGGGAGGCAATGATGGCGGCAATGATCGCCACCTTATCCTCTTTTTTAATTTTACGCTTGCCCTTTTGCGGGGGCGCCGCTTTTTTCGTACTTCGTTTGTTGCTTCTTTTGTTTTCCGGCACGTCTAACCGCTCCTTAATCTCTTCCGAGTCGATGATTGTGGTAGGTGCATCCGCCCTCTCGCCCACAGCAGGCGCGATCATGGTGTTGCCGTCCTGCCGTTCCACGGCGGCCAGCGCCTCAAGCATCTCCGAGGCAGACTGGAACCGCTGGGACTGCTCCTTCGCCATCGCCTTTAAGCAAACTTGCTCCAGCGCGGCAGGAATCGAAACATTGAACTCGCGCGGGGGCTTGGGCGGCTGCTGCATATGCATAATCGCGATCGACACCGCGTTGTCGTTGTCAAACGGCGGTTTGCCGGTCAGCATCTCATACAGCACCACACCCATGGAATAGATGTCCGATTTTTCATCCACATACCCGCCGCGCGCCTGCTCGGGGGATATGTAGTGTACGGTGCCGATGGCGTTCTGCCCGTCGATGGTCTTGCCTTCTTTATTAATGGTACGGGCAATGCCGAAGTCGGTCACCTTCAAAATTTTATTTTCGGTCACCATGATATTATGCGGTTTGATATCACGGTGAATGATATTCTTTTTATGCGCGTGCTCCATCGCCTTGCAAATCTGGATCGAAAAGTCCAGCGCCTCCCGCCATGGGAGCAGGCCGTTCTTTTCTATGTACTCCTTTAGGGTGATGCCCTCGACATATTCCATGACGATGTAATGCATCCCTTCCTCGCATCCTACGTCGTAGATCGACACGATGTTGGGATGGGACAGGCTCGCCGCTGCCTGCGATTCCCTGTTAAACCGGGCAATGAACTCCTCATCCACCCGGAACTCGTCCTTTAAGACCTTGACGGCCACATAACGGTTGAGCAGCGTACAGCGCGCCTTATACACCTCGGCCATGCCGCCGCTTCCTATCTTTTCCATGATCTGATACCGGTTCCCCAGCAGTTTCCCTATCATCACTGCACCTCGCTCATTTGTACGGCAACCGCCGTAATGTTATCGTACCCGCCACGTTCGTTCGCCGCCTCCACCAACTGCTCCAGCTTCTCCTGCAGGGTGCCTTCACCGGATAAGGCATCACGAATTTCCGCGTCCTCTAACAGCCCCGACAGGCCGTCGCTGCACAGCAGCAGGATTTTCTCCGACGACAGTTCACAGCGGAACAGGTCGGGGATGACGCGCGGCTCGGTTCCGAGCGCGCGGGTAATCATATTCCTGTGCGGATGGGTCAGCGCCTCATTTTTCGTAATCTCACCGCGCCGCACCAGCTCCTCCACCACCGAATGGTCCTCGGTGATCTGGACGATATCCTCCCCAATCAGATACGCCCGGCTGTCGCCGACGTTGGCGATGTACGCACACCCGTCCCGCACACAACACAGCACTACCGTCGTCCCCATCGCGGTATAGCGCCGGTCGGAACGCGCCATTTTATAAACATAGCCGTTCGCCGCCTCCACCGCATGGAGCAGGCAGTCGCGCACAGGCTCTGTCTCCAAGTTTCCTTTTACATATTCACTGATTTTATCGACCGCCGCCGCCGAGGCGACCTCGCCGGCGTTGTGGCCCCCCATTCCGTCGGCCACGACTGCTACGAAGGTGTCGCCGACCGAAAAGCAGACGCAGGAGTCCTCATTGAGTTCCCGCACACGTCCGCGGTCGGTCACCGCGCCTGATTGTATCATCATAAGCAGCCCTCCTTTTCTTTCTCCATCCGCCGCCTCCGAAGCTGTCCACAGGAGGCATCGATATCGCTCCCCAGCTCGCGGCGCACGGTTGCGCTGATGTTACGCTGTTCCAATTGCTTACAAAACCATGCCGCCCGGGTACTGCGCCGAAAATCCCTCTCCCGCACCGGATTGACCGGAATCAGGTTGACGTGGCAGATCATCCCCCGCAGCAGGCGGGACAATTTTTCCGCATCCTCCTTCGTGTCGTTGAACTCCCGGATCAAGGCGTATTCAAAGATGATCCTCCTCTTGGTACGGTCCACGTAACGCCGACAGGCCGGAATCAGCTCATCCAGCGGATACCGCCGGTTCACCGGCATGATTTGGTTCCGCTTTTCGTCCTCCGCCGCATGCAGGGAGATACACAGGGTGATCCCCAAATCCTCCCTGGCAAGGCGGTCGATCCCGTCCACCAGCCCGCAGGTGGACACCGAGATATGACGCTGGCCGATGTTTAAGCCGTTTTCATCGTTCACCAGACGGATGAATTTTAATACATTGTCAAAATTGTCAAGCGGTTCGCCGATCCCCATCAGGACGATGTTGCTGACCGGCTCCTCCCCGGCAGCCGAGACCAGCGCAACCTGCGCCACCATCTCGCCCGGGGAAAGCGGACGAACCAGTCCGCCGATGGTCGAGGCACAAAAGCCGCACCCCATCCGGCAGCCCACCTGGGTCGAAATGCACACCGTCGCCCCATGATGGTAGGACATCCGCACCGACTCGACGAAATTTCCATCTTCTAATTTTATCAGATACTTCACCGTTTCGTCAATCTCTGAATGGAAAGATTCCTGAATTTCCGCCCCGCAGGGGGTCGAAATCTCCACCAGCCGCGCCCGCAGCGTCTTTGGCAGGTTAGTCATCTGCGAAAAGGATGAAGCGCCACGGTGAATCCACGAAAAGACCTGCGCGGCCCGGTAGCCCGGCTCGCCCAGCGCGGCGAAGTATTCTTTCAGCTCCTCCGGCGTATAATCCGCTAGATTATCCATGTTGACTCCTTTGCTGTTTTAATAGAGAAACATTACTCACCATATACGATTAATTTCGTAATACCAGTATGATCGAGATAAATGCTCTCTCCGCCGCCCAGTATCTTTTTTCCCAAATAAAATAAAACACACCACATGCCGCGTTCCTCGTCATAGGCAACATGGAACTCCGGATAGCAAATATCGCACTCCCTACGGGCACGCTCGGCTGCCTGGTGCTTAGTCGCAACCGGAACCGGCCTTGTATTGACAAAACCGCTTGTGCGTGTGCCGGGCCTATCGCCATACATTTCTACAACCGCCTCGTAGGAAAAGGTGTCACGATCGGTAATCGTACCATCTTCCCCCGCTTCCTGCGAACCACAGGCGCAAAGAAGCAAGGCGAGAATAAGCAAGAAAACGGACTGTCTTTTCATGGCAGGTCACCCTTTATTATGCCCCGCCGTTTGCGAGACTTTCATAACAGAACCAGGCTTCCAATTTTACTAAGAACTCTTGTCTAAATAAAATTTATGCCGGCTGTGCCTTCCCTGTTGAAAAATGAATTACTTTTATAGATTATTTTTCAAACTGTGCAATAAAAAATCCGTTTGTTTCATCTATATGCGGAAAGAGGGTGCGGGTTCCCAGGCTTCGCATCCCCATGTTTTCCATCTCATTGGCCACCGCTTCGTTTTCGGCACGGTTTAGGGTGCAGGTGCAGTACACCAGCCGTCCGCCCGGTTTGACATAGCGGATGGCCGCCGCGGACAGCTTTTTTTGAATCTCCACCAACCCGCCAAAGCCGTCGGGGTCCTTCCACTTGATGTCCGGCTTTTGGCGGATCACCCCAAGGCCGGAGCAGGGCGCATCCAGCAGCACCGCATCATATGCGCCGGAGAGGGATTCATCAAACACGCTTGCATCGCGGCAGGCAGTATGTATACAGGAAAGCCCCATCCGTGCCGCGTTCTTTTCAATCAGCCCCACACGGTGGGGATGGATATCCCATGCGTCCAAACGGCCGGTATTCTCCATCCGTTCGGCCAGATACAGGGTTTTGCCTCCCGGTGCGGCGCACATGTCCAGCACCCGCATCCCGGGTTTTGCCCCCAATTCTTCGCACGCCGCCATCGACGCGGCCTGGATCACGGTGAACAGCCCGTCTTGGTAGGCTTCGCAATCCTCCAGCGAAAGGCCGCCCTCCACTGAAAAGGCGTTGTCATACGGCGTGGGCGACAGCGCGATCCCCTGCGCGGCAAGGTGTTTCGCAAGCGCCTCCGGCGTGGTTTTCAGTCGGTTGACGCGGATTACCATCCCACCGGGCCGGTTAGAGGCAGCAAGCAGCGCTTCGGTAAATTCCTCCCCATATGCCTTGCGCCATTTATTCACCAGCCATTCGGGGAAGGAGTATGCAATGGAAAGATAACGGGCCACGTCCTCCTCCCGTTTGGGATACTCGATGGAATCCTTCTCCCGGCAGGCGGCGCGCAACACCCCGTTTACAAAGCCCGACAGGGCGGGCGCGTATTTTTTAGAAAGACGCACCGTCTCGTTCACCGCCGCGCTCTGCGGAATTTTATCCATGCAGAAAACCTGATACGCGCCCAACCGCAACAGCTCCCGCGCCGCCGGCTTGGTCTTTTGCAGACTGCAAAATTGCGAGAGGATATAGTCAAGCCGCAGGCGCATTGACAGCACACCGTACACCAGCGCGCTCGCGAGCGCGCGGTCGCGGCCGGACAGGCTGTTTAATGACCGTTTGAGCACAAGGTTGGAATATGCCCCCTCCTGTCCCACGGCGCGCAGCGCCAGATAGGCTGCCTCGCGCGGATCGGCGGATTGGCGGAAGGGAGGGGACGGGTTCTTTTGTGATTTCATTTGGTTCTCCCTTTTTCTCTTATGGCGTCCGTAGCGTCTGCCCTATCCGGGCTTCCCTCCACGCTAGTCGCGGTTTCCGCGGATCAGGATGAGCCGCAAAAGCTGCGCCAGCGCCATTGCCGCCGAAGCAACATAGGTCATTGCCGCCGCCCCTAATACCTTCTTCGCGCCGCCAAGCTCCTCGTCGTCTAAGATATAGCCCGACTCCAGCGTTGCGATCGCGCGGCGGGAGGCGTTAAACTCCACCGGCAGCGTCACAAGCTGGAACAGCACCGCGAATGAAAACAGAATGATGCCAATATCCGCCAAAATCCCGATGCTGAACAAAAAGCCCAGCAAAAACAGCGGGATAGACAGGGTCGAGCCGATGTTTACCACCGGTACGATGGCATTTCGAATCTTGATGGGGGCATACCCCACCGCGTGCTGCACGGCGTGCCCCGTCTCATGCGCCGCGACGCCGATCGCCGCCACCGAGGTGCTGTTATACACCGAATCGGACAGGTTGACCACCTGGGTGCGCGGATCGTAATGGTCGGTCAGGTTGCCCGCCACATGTCCGATCTGCACACCTTGCAGGCCGTTCTGGTCCAGAATCCGCCGCGCAACCTCCGCGCCGGTGATCCCACGCCGGCTGGCCACCTTGGAAAACTTCGAATAGGTCGAATTGATCTTCACCTGCGCGTACATCGCCAGCAGCGCCGCCGGCAGAATGAGGTACAGGTACCAGATATCAAAATAGAACATTTACATCCCTTCCAGTCTATGAGTTATTCCCCAAAAATGCCGGTGAAGCTGTTCCCCCTCATATAATCATGGATGCTCATCGCCTTTTTCCCTTCCGGCTTGAGCTTCTGTATCCAAACGCCGCCCCTGCCACAACCGACGGGCAGCCCCTTTTCTTTGTCATATGCCCCGATTTGGCCGGGAATCAGATTACACTCCGCAAAGGCTTCCGCCCACAGTACCTTGACCTGTTTTCCCTGGTAACGGGTCCATGCAAGCGGGAACGGGTTTAAGGCGCGCACCTGGTTTACCACCTGCTCCGCCGTCCGGCTCCAATCGATACGGGCGGTCTCCTTATCCAGCATCGCCGCGTAGGTGGATTGGGAATCGTCCTGCGGGGCGGCGGACAGCGTGCCGTTTTCGATTGCCGCAAGCGTTTCGGAAATCGCCTGTGCGCCCAGTTGCGCAAGCTTATCGTGCAGGCTCCCGCCGGTGTCCTCCGGTAGAATGGGTACCCGCTTGGCAAGCAGCATGTCGCCGGTATCCAGCCCGCGCTCCATCTGCATGATGGTCACACCGCTCTCGCTCTCCCCTTCCATGATGCAGCGCTGGATCGGCGCCGCGCCGCGGTATTTGGGCAGAAGCGAGGCATGGATATTGATACAGCCGTATTTGGGAAAGCCCAAAACATAAGATGGCAAAATTTTTCCATAGGCTGCCACCACGATCAGATCGGGCTTTACTACGTTTAAAGCAGGCAAAAACGCCTCATCTTTGAGGGTTTCCGGCTGGTAAACCGGGAGCGCCAATTCCTGCGCCGCCGTCTTGACCGGCGGCGGGGTCAACGTGTATCCACGCCCCTTTGGTTTATCAGGTTGTGTCACCACTGCCACCAGCGCGCTCTCTTTAAAAAGCGTTCGCAGGGCGGGCAGGGCAAAATCAGGCGTGCCCATGAACATTGTCCGGATCATACGAACCGCCTCCCTTTCCCTAGCTCAATTCCCCGATCACTTTGCCGGTAAACAGTATACCGTCCAGGTGGTCGGTCTCGTGGCAGAACGCCCGCGCCAGCATCCCGCTTCCGGTCATTTCAATCGGCCGGCCGCCCCGGTCCTGCGCGCGCACCGTCACACTCTTAGGACGGGCCACCAGCCCGGAACGCCCGGGCAGGCTCAGGCAACCTTCGTGGATGGTTTCGGTCTCCTTGGAACGGGCGGCAATCACGGGGTTGACAAGCTCGATCCGTCCCTCACCCACATCGATCACCACTACGCGGCGCAATATGCCGACCTGCGGCGCGGCAAGCCCCGCCCCGGATGCGTCGATCATCGTTTCATACATATCGTCCAGCAGTTCCCATAATCTTTCGTCAAACTCGGTCACCGGACGGCATTTTTTAGCCAAAATCTCATCCGGCACCGTTCTGATCTTGCGTATCGCCATTGGTCTCAACCTCCCCTATAGGATAACAGACAGGCGGGCCGCGCCGCCCCGCGCCGTCCTGTTATGGGAAGCATAGATCCTCCACAGCCAGGACAGGTCGCGCCGATCGCACTTGACCAAAACCTGCCATCTGTAATAATTATTGATTTTCGCGACCCCGCACGGTACCGGGTTCATTACCCCATACACTCCGTCGGGCAGCCCGCCCGCGGCGATGGTATCATACAGCGAAAACGCGCTCGCGCGTACCTGCTGTTTTTCCGCGCCGGTCAGCAATAGTATTATTATATCACAAAACGGCGGATATAAAAGGTTTTTTCTCATATTTATCTCATTTTTATAGAAAGAAAGGTAATCCTGCCGCGCGGCATAGGCCAGGCACTCATGCTCCGGCTGGTAGGTCTGGATGACGGCGCGGCCGGGGCTCTTCCCCCGTCCGGCGCGGCCACACACCTGGGTAAGCTGGGAAAACGCGCGCTCGGACGCGGTATACTCGCCGCTGTTGAGCAGCATATCCGCCGCGAGTACCCCCACAAGGGAAACGTTGGGAAAATCAAGCCCCTTGGTCACCATCTGGGTGCCCAGCAGCACATCCGCCTCCCGCCGCGCAAACGCGTCGAGCAGGCGCTGGTGCGAGGATCGGCGCGCGGTGGTGTCCATATCCATGCGGATGGCGCGGATATCCGGAAACTGCGCCGCAAGCTCCTCCTCCACCCGCTGGGTGCCGATCCCGAAAAACTTGACGAACCGGCTCCCGCAGGACGGGCATTGGTGGGGATTGTCCTCCATGTACCCACAGTAGTGGCAGATCAATTTACCCGAATACGAATGGTATTTGAGCGACACCGAGCAGTTGGGACAGGAAAAGACATAGCCGCAGCTGCGGCAGGAGACGAATGACGAGTGTCCCCGCCGGCTCACGAATAAGATCGCTTGTTCCCCCCGCGCCACCGTCTCTTGCAGGGCCCCGGCAAGCGCCGCGCTGAAGATCGAGCTGTTGCCGTTTTGCAGTTCTTCGCGCATATCCGCCACCGTCACCTGCGGCAATGGGTTATTGTTATACCGCGCGGTCAGAAAGAGGCGGTTTGGAATACGGTAAAAATCACTCACCCGTGGGGTGGCCGAGGCTTGCAGCAGCACCGCGCCCGCCTGGCGCGCCCGGTAGGCCGCTACCTCCCGCGCGTCATAACGGGGCGCGGACTCGGACACATAGGTATCTTCCTGCTGCTCGTCAATGATGACGACCCCTAACATTTTCACCGGCGCAAACACCGCCGAACGCGCGCCAACCACCACATCGGCCTCCCCGGTGCGCACCCGTTCCCACTGGTCGGCGCGCTCCCCCACGGACAGACCACTGTGAAGCACCGCGACCCGTTTTCCAAACCGCGCCGCGAACCGGCGGATGGTCTGCGGGGTGAGTGAGATCTCCGGCACCAGCATGATGGCGGCATACCCCTGCTTTAGCGTATGCGCGATCAGGGACAGGTAGACCTCGGTCTTGCCGCTTCCGGTCACGCCCTGGAGCAGGAATTCACCACCTGAACCGGCGCTTTGCAGGAGAGGCGCGAGCACCCTTTCCTGTTCGTTTGTCAATTCGGGCGGCCCAGCGGGCTCTTCCGCTTCCCCAAAATCCAGATTACGGGGCGCAGAGCGTTCAAAAAGCGACACCAGCCCCTTTTTCACCAACACATCCAGCGATCCCCGGCCCGCCTCCGCGCCGTCTAAGAGCTCACTCACCGAAAGCTCCCCCTCCGAGAGCAGAAGCTCCAAAATACGCACCTGTACCGGCGCCTTTTTTGCAAATTCATCAAGATAGATCGATACGACCTCCTCGTCCGCCTCAAGACGGGCTACCTTCTCTACCTTATGGTGCACGCCGGAAAACCGCCGCCGGGTCACCTCCACCAGCCCCTTTTTCTCCATAGCGCGAATGGCGGCGCGCATATTCCGGCCCGTCTCCCGGTTGAGCTCGGACAGACTCGACACCCGTGCATTATCCAGCAAAAACCGCACCGCCGCCGTCTGATGCACCGAATGCTTCACCTGCTCTAAGGCCTCTTCCTCCGGCAGGTCAAACAAGCGTACTACCTCTTTGTATTTGATGCCTGAGCCCGGTGGCATCAGCAGACGGAAAGCGTCATAATAGGTACAAAAATAGGTTTTATGAATCCAAAACGCCAGTTGGATATCCGCGCGGGTACACATCGGCTCAGGATCGTTCACCGAAAGGATCTCTTTTAAGCGGGGGACGGAGATGTCATTTTCCTCCACGACGCCCGCCACAAAGCCTTCCATCCGGCGGTTTCCCCCGCCGAACGGCACGCTTACGCGCATCCCGGGCTGCACGTCCATGCCCTCGGGTATGCTATAATCAAAGATCTTGTCCACCGCGCCCGCGCGGGTATTGACGACCACCTTCGCTACCATCCGCCCCCTCCTTTCCTCCGGTTAAAAAAAACTCCATATGGCATATGGAGTCCAGACTATCGATAAAACCGACACGCTCAAAAAACAAGCATTTGTAAACAAAGCCATTATGCCCGAAGCATGCGACCCAAAGCCTGTCCCAGCCAAACGCCCGCCAGGCACAGCCCCACGCTGCACACCGCATAGACGGCGCCTTGTATGTATTTTCCTTCTTCCAACAGGCCAAAAAGCTCCAGCGAAAAGGTGGAAAAGGTCGTAAACGCCCCGCACACGCCCACCCGCCAAAAAAGCATGACGTGCGGTGAATGCCCTGCAAATAAGGCACTCAAAAACCCGATCAGCACCGCGCCGGCCAGGTTGGTCAGCAGCGTCAGGATGGGAAAATCCCACTTTACCGGCGCCAAGCTCACCAGATACCGCAATACCGCGCCCAGTGCGCCGCCCAGGCCCACAAATATAAAATCCACCCGCTTCACCTCTGTTTGGACTCATAAATCCGCACCGCCTCGTCCAATATCACATGCGCGAGGCTGTATTTCGACATCTTCGGCAGCTGCAGCACCGACCCGTCCCGCTTGAGCAGGGAGGCCACGTTGGTATCCGTCCCGAACCCCGCGCCAGCGGTATTCAAATCGTTTGCCACAATCATATCCACATTTTTCTTTGCCAGCTTTTCGGCGGAATTTTGGATCAAATCCTGCGTCTCCATCGAAAAGCCGATCAGTGCCGCCGAAAGCCCCATCCCGCCAAGCTCGGCCAGGATGTCCGTCGTGCGGGTCAGGGACACGGTGCCGCCCGCATCCTTTTTGATCTTTTGGCTGCTGACGTCCACAGGGCGGAAATCGCCCACCGCCGCACTTTTTATGATAATATCGGCTTCTTTGGCACGGGAGACCACCTCCCGTTCCATCTCAAACGCCGACTCCACCGGCACCACCGCTGCCCCATAGGGCGGATCGAGCGACACCGGGCCGGACACCAGCGTCACGTCCGCGCCGCGGTAAACCGCCGCCTGCGCAATGGCATAGCCCATCTTTCCGGTCGAGCCATTGGTCAAAAAACGTACCGGATCCAGCCTCTCACGGGTCGGGCCGGCGGTCACCAGCACACGCTTGCCCGCCAAATCCTTTTGGCAGGCGATGGCGCGCATGATCTCACAAAAGATATCCTCCACCGGCGCGAGCTTGCCGCGGCCGCTGTCGCCGCAGGCCAGCCGCCCCTCCGCGGGGTCAGCGAACAGAAAGCCGCGGTCTTTTAAGCGGCGGATGTTTTCCTGCACCACGGGATTTTCGTACATATTCGTATTCATCGCCGGGGCAACCAGCACGGGGGCGTGTGTCGCCAGCACTGTGGTGGTCAGCATATCGTCCGCGATCCCGCAGGCGAGCTTGCCAATCACGTTTGCCGTTGCCGGCGCGATCACGACGATATCCGCTTTTTTCGCCAGCGAAATATGCTCGATCTCATAGTCGGCGGGCGGGGAGAACATGTCTGTTACTACCGGGCGCTGGGTTAGGGTGCCTAAGGTGAGCGGCGTGATAAATTCCGTCGCCGACCGGGTCATGATACAATCGATCCCCGCCCCGGCGGATTTGAGCAGGCTGATCAGCTCGCACGCCTTATAAGCTGCGATTCCGCCCGATATGCCCAGCACTACATTTTTCCCTTTTAACACATCCGCCGCCTGCCTTTCTCCGAAAAATCAGTGAGTCATCCCACCGATATTTTACGCGCTCTGTTTTTCGTGGACGGTCAGTTTGCCCTCGTCCAGCTCATGCACCGCCACGGTGACCTCTTTGTCACTGTCGCAGATCACCTGCGCCTCATCGCCGTCAGCCAGCTCGCGCGCCCGCTTCGCAACCGCGATCACCAGCGAGTAGCGGCTGTCCATCCTTTTCATCAGGTTCCCAATGGGAGGTTCTACCATCATAATTTTTACTTCCTTTCCTACTTTGGTTTTACGCAAGGTTCCATACCTTGTGTATGTATGTAAGACTGCGCTCAATCCGCCGCCTCTCGGCCCGGACGACCGCTTCAAAATCCTCCACCGCCTCCGCAAGTGAGGCGTTTAACAGGCAATAGTTGTATTTGGGGAGATAGGACAACTCTCCCGCCGCTTTGGAAATCCGTTTTTGGATAACCTCCTCGCTCTCGGTGCCGCGTCCTTTCAGACGTTCATACAACACCTCAGGGGACGGGGGCAGCACAAAGGTATAAACCCCCTCCGGATAGTGTGCGCGCACACTCATCGCGCCTTGGACGTCGATTTCCAATATCACATCCCGCCCGGCAGACAGTGCATTTTCCACCCCCGCACGAGGCGTACCGTAGTAATTGTCGCAAAACACCGCCCATTCGAGCAGTTCCTTATCCGCGATCATCCGTTCAAACGTCTCAGCGGTATAAAAGTGATAACTCTCTCCGTCCACCTCGCCCGCGCGCGGCGCGCGCGTCGTCGCCGAGACCGACAGGTAGGTGTCGGGATGGTTTTTGAGATATTCCTTGCAGATCGTCCCCTTGCCCGCGCCCGACGGGCCGGATACCACGATCAGAAGCCCCCGTTCACTCGTCATCGGACTCCTCCTCGTCCACATCCTCCGGCACGTCCTTTGCGTCCAGCCGGTGCGCCACCGTCTCCGGCTGCACGGCGGACAGAATGATGTGGTCGCTGTCCATCACAAGCACCGCGCGGGTGCGCCGCCCATAGGTCGCGTCGATCAGCATCCCGCGTTCGCGCGCCTCCTGGATAATCCTCTTGATCGGCGCGGATTCCGGACTGACGATTACCACCAGTCGGCTGGCCGACACCATGTTTCCAAAACCGATATTGATTAGCTTCATAGCTGCCTCCTAAACGATTACTCGATATTTTGAATCTGCTCGCGTATCTTTTCCAGCTCGCTTTTGACCTCGATCACCAGTTTGGATACGTCCAGGCTGTTCGCCTTTGAGCCGATGGTGTTGATCTCACGGTTCATCTCTTGCACGATGAAATCCAGCTTCTTGCCGACCACACCGCCCTTTTGCAGGGTGTCCAAAAATTCCTTTCGGTGGCTGCCCAGCCGCACCAGTTCCTCGTCAATCGCGGTCTTATCGGCAAACACCGCTACCTCGGTCAGCAGACGGGACTCGTCCACCGCCGCATCGGCCAGAAGCTCGCGCACCTTCTCGGTCAGCCGCTTTTGATACTCCTGCGCGGCCTGCGGTTCCAGCTCTTTGATTTGTCCCACAAGCCCCTCGATCACGCCAAGCTTGCCGGTCACATCGTTTTTCAGCCGTTCGCCCTCGGCCGCCTTCATCTGCGCGTATTCCTCCAACAGTTCCACCAGGCAGGTTTTTACGGCGGCCCACAATTGCTCGCCGTCCTCCTCTTCCTGGTCAAAGCTGAACACATCCATATTTTTCGCCACCACGCCCGCCGAGATATCATCAATCAGCCCGAACTCGTCGCGCAGACGGCGCAGGGCGGCCACATAGCTTGCGGCATATTCCTCGTTGAGCGAAACCGTTTTGTCATTGCGCCCGGCGGAATCGATGTTGATAAACACGTCCACCTTTCCCCGATGGATATATTGTTTCAGGCATTCACGGATATTATCCTCCAAAAAAGCATAATAACGCGGGATTTTGATGGAAAAGTCCGCGTACCTGTGGTTTACGCTCCTGATCTCGATGCGGATGCGGTAGCCGTCCACCTCGCGGTCACACCTGCCGAATCCGGTCATGCTTCTGATCATGCTATTTCTCCCATCTGATTAATAAAGTTTTCTATTATCTATTTTACCAATTTATTTCGAGTTGTCAATAAAAATTGCTTTTTTCCACAGAATAAACTATAATGGATAAAAGAAAGGGGGCTGTCTTATGGCTTTAGACGGCATTGCGGTAAAATGTGTCGCGGAGGAATTAAACCGCGCGCTTTCCGGCGTGCGGGTGGACAAAATATATCAGCCGGAACGGGACGAGATCGCCATCACGGCGCATGGGCCGGCGGGGGGTGGGCGTTTGGTGATCAGCGCGAGCGCGAGCAACGCGCGAGCACACCTGTCCGCATCGAGAAAGGAGAATCCCGCCCAGGCGCCGCTGTTTTGTATGCTGCTGCGCAAGCACCTCATCCCCTCCCGTATCCTGCGGGTGGAGCAGGTGGGATTTGAACGGGTGCTGCGGATCGATTTTTCCGCTACCACAGAGCTGGGCGACACGGTGGTGAAGAGCCTGTACGCCGAGCTGATGGGACGGCACAGCAACATCATACTGGTGGACGGGGAAAACAAGATTTTAGACAGCGTCAAGCACATTGACATGAGTGTGAGCAGCGTACGCCAGGTCATGCCGGGGCTACCTTACGAGGGCGCGCCGCCGCAGGACAAGAAAAACCCGCTTGACGAGACCGAATCCGGGCTTGCCGGGGTTTTGGCGCGCGCGGGGTGCAACGCGGCGGACAGTGGATTTGATGCAGTTACCGGGGACAAGGCGGCTGACCCGGACGCAGGCGGGACGGGCGGCGCGCGGCTGGACAAAGTTCTGCTCGACGCATACGCCGGTCTCTCTCCTATGGCTTGCCGCGAGATCGTTACCCGCGCGACCGGCGAGTGCGACACCCGAGCAGGAACACTTGACGAACAGGGGACGTGGATGTTTATAGAGACGGCCCTCAGCTTTTTCGGGGATATTCGCGAAAGCCGGTTCTGCCCCACCCTGATCGGCGGGACGGACAAATGGCTCGATTTCGCACCCTTTTATCCCGTGCAGTACGGCGGAAATACAAAAATCGTAAAAACCGAAAGCATGAGCGAAGCGATGGAACGGTTCTATGCCGACCGCGACGCAGGGGAACGCCACCGTCAGCGTACCGCCGCGCTTTCTAAGCTGGTGGGGAACCTGATCGAACGCAGTGCAAAAAAGGTGACCATTTTCCAAAAGACCCTGCGGGACGCGGCGGGCAAGGAAAAGCTGCGCCGCTACGGCGACCTGGTCATGGCGAACATCTACCGCGTCAAGCCGGGCGATTCGGTTTTGGAAGCGGAGGATTTTTATTCTGAAACGGGAGAGACGGTCAGCATTCCACTCGACCCGCAGAAGACCGCCGCACAGAACGCACAAAAATTCTACACCCGCTACAACAAGCAAAAAACCGCCGAAAAGATGGCGGCGGAACAGCTCAGGCAAACCGAGGAGGAACTTACTTACCTCGAATCGGTTCAGCAGTTTTTAGACGAAGCGCAGTCCCCCGACGAGCTGGCTGAGCTCCGTGAAGAACTATACGGGCAGGGCTACCTCTCCCACCGCCCCAAGCGGCAGAAGGAGAAAAAAGGGAAGATCAATCCCCTCTCCTTTACCAGCTCGGACGGGTTTGCCATCTTTGTCGGCAAGAACAATATCCAAAACGACTACATCACCTTCAAGCTCTCGCGCAGCAACGATATCTGGCTGCACACCAAGAACATCCCCGGCTCGCACACCCTCATCCGGCGCGGAACCGCGGATGAGATACCCGAGCGCACCATGCTTGAGGCCGCCGCGCTGTGCGTCCTCCACTCCAAAGCAAAAAACGGGGTCAAGGTGCCGGTGGATTATACCGAAATCAAAAATGTCAAAAAGATTGCCGGAGCGAAGCCCGGCATGGTGATCTACGAACATTTTTCCACCCTCTTTGTCACCCCAGCCGAGGTGGAACTGCCGCAGGAGTGACATCGCGTGTCAATAAAGTGTATTAGGGGTTGTTAAGGGGACGAAGGCACCTTAAATAGAAAACATGGGCAATGACGGACATGCGCCGGCATTGCCCATTCCTTTTTGCGAGTGTGAGCCGCACAGCGGTTTGCGCGAGGTGCGAACGAACAAATCCGAAGACTTGTCGAAAAACGGAGTTTTTCGACAGCATGAGGCCGGGGAGTATCCCCGGCCTCATTTTTATTCCTCTGTGAACCGGATCAGCATGACGCTGTTGCTTTCCAGATGGAGGGTGGTACACGTTTCCACCGGCTCCATATCATGCGTTTCATCCAGCAGGTAACAATGTGCTTTTGCGCCATCCGGCAGGCCGATGGTTTGCAGATCAAAATCTCCCCCCCGCGTATCCGCGTCATCATAGCAGGCAAGCAGCACGGCCGCCTCGCCATCTCCCTTCGCAGCGACGGCGTACAAACCGGGCGCGCTCCCATCAACTGGCACGGCCTGCCCAAGCCGGTACAGGCAATGGAACATGACAAATGGGTAATAGCCCTTGAGTGGCTCAAGCAGGTAGGGCGAAAAGAGGCCGTTAAAGGCGGTGCTGGGCCGTGCGTCGTAATACATGAGGTGGTCAACCGGCGCGTTCTGCGCCTCACACATCACCGCGGCGGTGAACGCCGCGCCTTTCAGACCTCCGATTGTGCGGTAGCTTTCCACGATCGCCTCCGCCGGGTGCCACGCTTTGATATAATTCCACTCATTTAAAATGCTTTCGGCTTTGGAATAGCCATAGCTGTCGAGCAACGAGCGTATGAGTGCGGCGCATTGGGATACCGGTTCCGGCTCGCTGCAATAGATGTGCCAGGAGAAAAAATCAAGTGGGACGCTACGGTCCGCCATCCATTTCAAGAAGGCGCCTATGTACGCCTCATCTCCCGCACGGCAAACCGCCGGGCCGCCGATCTTAAGCTGCGGGAAACAGGCCTTTAAATGGAGCGCGGCGGTCTCAAACAACTCGAAGAACTGCTCATTGGTCCCTGTCCAGCAGGGGCCTGCCAGATCAGGCTCGTTCCAGATCTCCCAGTACTCGATGCCGTAGTGATGCCCATCCGCCCAACCCTCGTTGCAATGGCGGATGATATGCTCGCAAATAACTGCCCATTTTTGAAAATCCGGCGGCGGGTTCACGCCATATTTCTTGCTGGAATGCTCAATTTTCGCCCCCAGGCGGTAAAATACCTTTGTTCCTACATCCATGATATTTTCCAGGTATTCGTCGGTCAGGGTGAAATCATAGGAGGCCGGGTCGTTTGCGTCCGCACCGAAGTCGGGGAAGATGGCATGGACATCCACGATATGCTCGCCGCCATAGCCCGCATAAAATGCTGCGTCATGCACACGCGCGTAGGGGATGCCCGCCGCGCGGTACGTCTCGTTGTTGGTGATCCCGCGGCTGGTGGTTGGACCGTTGTTGACGCTGTGCATCGGCTTGATTGTACCGATGGTTTTGCTAAAGTCAATTTTTATTGTTTCCATCTGCTTCGCCTCATTTCTTGTTTGATTTGTTATCATTTTAAACCGTGTGTTGCCTGGAATCAAGAAAATTTTTCACGAAAAATTTTCGTATAACAAAAACAGGCGGCCAAGTTCGATGCCGCCTGCAAAAACGTCCTGTATTTGACTTCATTCAATCCAAATGAAATACCTCGCGCATGTCTGTGCTCACGGGGGAATTGTCCGGATTGGTCTCCATGATATCTGCCATGAAATCCCACCAGCGGCGGTTCACCGCCGTATCCGCCCCGGCCGCCCAGCGCGCTTCATCCTCAATTTCTATGTAGCCGTACAGCATATGGGTCTCGCGGTCTAAAAATATACTGTAGTTATGCCCGCCGTGTTCATGAATCATCTCGGCCATCTCCGGCCAAAGCTGTTTGTGCCGGCGCTCATATTCCTCCTCCATCCCGGGGTACAGCCTCATTTGAAATCCCTTGCGTATCATTCTTCCACCTCCCATCCTTAGTGCCATCCTGTGTAGGTAAGCCAGGCTGGCTAGTTCTTCAAACTGCAACTCTTTCATTTCTTCGGCAAGCCGGGTATACCCCGCCTCATCCGTCCTTTTTTTGCCCATAAGCAGGGCGAACCGCTCCGGTTCTTTAAATGCCAACAGGCTTATGTACAGCATTTTGTAGGTCATGCCGTGCTCTTCCAAATACGCCGGATCCAGCCAGCGGAAAACACTATCTTCATTTGTGTTCATGTTTGACACCCTCCTAAATAATGTTACTCAATCGGCGATTGCAATTTATTCATTGCAATTATAACAAAACAATCTGTTAAAATCAAGCCACAATGCAATAAATATATTGCAAGGAGGGCACAGAACATGGACCAAAAGATAAAACAAGACTTTTCAATCGGTTATAATTTAAGGCGGTTACGTGATGCCAAAGGATGGACACAAGATGAACTTGCAGCAAAACTTCAAGTAAAAGGGCTGGATGTGAGCAGGTCAATGATCTCTCAGATGGAAGGCGGTACTTACAACATTCGCATCAGTATTTTAGCAACCTTGAAAAAACTCTACAACGTATCCTATGACGAATTCTTTAAAGGGCTGTGACAATACCGCCGTGCAATACGCTTGACAGAGAAACCATGACTGTCTCCTGTGATATCTACGTTATTTTATAAATACAACGTTCTTTACAAAAAGCTGAGCTGTCCGTCCCCATAGCCCTGGCGGGACGCGCGGATGATATCTCCCATTTGATATAAAATGCCGGTTCGCCGGCACTCCGCACAAAACAACTCCCAAAGCTCCCGCGCCCGTGGGCTGGGACACTCATACCGGTTGCCATACCGGCGGCGGTATTGCTGGCTGAGGTTTTCCTGCGGGAACAGCTCGTCCAGCTTCTTTAAGTAATACTCCCTCTGGTTTTGACGACATGTCATTCCAAACGCCGGGTATACAAAGCGCGCACCGCTTTCATGTGCCATACGGACAATCCCAAGAATGTTCTCCGGCGTATCCTCCAAAAACGGAAGCACCGGCATCAGTAAAACGCCACTGAAAATCCCCCGCCCCGCAAGCTCCGCTATGGCAGCAAAACGCTTGGACGACGGCGGCGCGTGTGGCTCTATCTTTTGGCTGAGGGAGTCGTCACAGGCGGTGACTGTGATTTTACAAACCACCGGCGAGTGTTCTTTGATATTGCAGAAGATATCCGCATCCCGAACGATCAGATCGCTTTTGGTCGCCACAGCCACGCCAAAGCCAAAGGCATCCAAAAGCTCCAATGCGTGCCGGGTCAGTTTGAGCTCTTTTTCATAAGGATTATACGGGTCGCTCATGGAACCGGTCGCTACCACGCCGGTCGTGCTCTTGCGGCGCAGCTCGTCTCGTACGATCCGCAGCGCATCCTTCTTTGCACGCACCTGGTCGAACGCATCGATCCCATAACAGGCGCTGCGGCTGTCGCAGTAGATACAGCCATGACAGCAGCCTTTATAAAGATTCATATTAAAAGAGGTCCCGAACCAGGATGAATTCTTGGTCCGGGTCACGATCGTCTTGGCCGGGATGTATTCCACAGCATTCACTCTTCCCTTTTGTTTTTGTATTTCGTGATATCATGGCAGGACAACATACAGGCTTCCTTACCGTTCCAATCGATCCGCGAGGCCGTGGCAGACGACCAAACATGGAGGATAGGATTGTATATCTCCAACGTACAGGGATTCTCGATAGCCTTTCTGGCCGGACAGACCTCACACGGTGTGTTGCGGTTAAAGTATGCTTTATAGCAACACATCCCCAAATCCGCCTCTGGCACCAGCGAGCGGGTTTTCTGATTAATATAGAGCAGTTCAAAGGTTTCCGGGTCGATCACATAAATCCACGAATCCTGTGTATCCAATATGACCCGCATTTCCTCCGCCACGTGCATGACGCGGTTCTGCGCACGTTTTTTAAGCAGAAAGGTACTGACGATCTCTGAAATAAAGGAAAGCGCGTTGATTTGCTCCTGTGTCCAGTACCGGCTGATCCGGCAGTCGTCAAAGCCTACATAGCCCTTAAATGCGCCGTTGTCACAGATGGAACATTGCAGCATCGCCTTGATCCCCTGGGATGCCAGAATTTCAAACTGGTTTTTGGGGAGATTACTCACGTCACGGCAATAGAATATCCCGTTATCATCAAAATTATCGGTATAATTACCCAGCTCCGCATAGGAAAGATTCTGTAGGTTGTGCTTTTCAGAAGCAATCCCATCGTTGCACCACTCAAAGGTGTTGCTGCAGGTGGAATCATCCTCCGAATTCTCAAAAATATACACCCGACTGACGTCAAACTGCCGGCCGACCAATTCTAGGATCGGCTGAATCGCGGCCTCGATATCAATGGATTTATACAAAATCCGAAAGACGTATTCCACAAGCTGGGTGTTAACTCCACGTCTGCCGTCGTCGGAAT